>NZ_JBHTVZ010000005.1:0-141274 GCF_042792715.1 Isoptericola sp. NPDC056618
GCGGGAGTTCGGCGCGCACGCGGACGTCGTGACTCACGCTCGAGCGGTGTCGGGCGCCGGAGTCGTCAGAGCTTCTCGCCGACGAAGACCGTCAGCGACACGAGGGAGTTGGAGTAGCCCCACTCGTTGTCGTACCAGGAGACGACCTTGACCTGGTTGCCGATCACCTTGGTGAGCTTCGCGTCGTAGATGCTCTGGTGCGGGTTGGTGACGATGTCCGTCGAGACGATGTCGTCCTCGACGTACTCGAGCACGCCCTTGAGGGGACCCTCGGCGGCGGCCTTGACCGCGGCGTTGACCTCCTCGACCGTGACCTCCTTGGGGGCCTCGAAGGTGAGGTCCGTGGCCGAGCCGGTGATGACCGGGACGCGCAGGGCGTAGCCGTCGAGCTTGCCCTTGAGCTCCGGGAGCACCAGGGCGACGGCCTTGGCGGCACCCGTGGTGGTCGGCACGATGTTCTGCGCGGCGGCGCGGGCGCGGCGGAGGTCCTTGTGCGGGCCGTCCTGCAGGTTCTGGTCGCCGGTGTACGCGTGGATCGTCGTCATGAGGCCGCGCTCGATGCCGATCGAGTCGTTGAGGGCCTTGGCGAGCGGCGCGAGGCAGTTCGTCGTGCAGGACGCGTTCGAGATGATGTGGTGCGCGGCCGGGTCGTACTGGTCGTTGTTCACACCCATGACGAAGGTCGCGTCCTCGTTCTTCGCCGGGGCGGAGATGATGACCTTCTTGGCGCCGGCGTCGATGTGCGCCTTGGCCTTGGTGGCGTCGGTGAAGAAGCCGGTGGACTCGATGACGATGTCCGCGCCCAGCTCGCCCCAGGGGAGGTTCGCGGGGTCGCGCTCGGCGAGCGCACGGATCTTCTGGCCGTCGACGATGATGTTGTCGTCGTCGAAGTCGACCGACTTCGGGAAGCGGCCCAGCACCGTGTCGTACTTGAGCAGGTGGGCCAGAGTCTTGTTGTCGGTCAGGTCGTTGACGCCGACGACCTCGATGTCCGCACCCGACTCCACGAGAGCGCGGTAGAAGTTCCGTCCGATCCGACCGAAGCCGTTGATCCCGACGCGGATGGTCACGATTGCCCTCCTCAGGGCGCGCCGGTGAGATCCCGACGCACACGGTTGATGCCGACTTCCGCACGCCGCGAGGGGCGTGCTGATGATTCACGTCGTGACCCCGGAACCACCCGACGTTCTTCCACCGGGCGGTCAGCCTCGGGTCACGTCGTCGTCACCTGACGGAATGAGCCTATACCCGAAACCGCGGTGCCGCTGACCCTCGACGGCCTCGTGAGACATGTGGTCTGACCATATGGACGCCGCGGCTCGCCGGCCACGGCCGGCGACCGGCGGACGGCGGACGCCCGGGCGCGCGACGGCGTCAGAGGTCCAGCAGCTCCGGGCTCAGGCCGGCCTCGGTGTCCGGGATCCCGACGTCGATGGCCCGCTTGTCCGCCGTCGACAGGAGGCGCCGGATCCGGCCCGCGACCGCGTCCTTGGACAGCGGCGGGTCGGCCAGCTGCCCGAGCTCCTCCAGCGACGCCTGCTTGTGCGCCAGGCGCAGCTCCCCCGCCTGCCGCAGGTGCTCGGGCACGTCCTCGCCCAGGATCTCGAAGGCGCGCTGCACCCGTGCGCCCGCCGCGACGGCGGCGCGCGCCGACCGCCGCAGGTTCGCGTCGTCGAAGTTCGCGAGCCGGTTGGCGGTGCCGCGCACCTCGCGGCGCGCGCGCCGCTCCTCCCAGATCTCGCGGGTGCGCACCGCGCCCATCCGGCGCAGGATCTCCCCGATCGCCTCGCCGTCGCGCACCACGACGCGGTCCACGCCCCGCACCTCTCGCGACTTCGCCTGCACGCCCAGGCGCCGCGCGGCGCCGACCAGGGCGAGCGCCGCCTCGGGCCCGGGGCACGTGACCTCCAGCGCCATGGAACGGCCCGGCTCCGTGAGCGACCCGTGCGCGAGGAACGCACCACGCCACACCGCCTCCGCCTCCACGACTCCCGCCGACACGACCTCCGGGGCGAGACCGCGCACCGGCCGCCCCCGGGAGTCCAGCAGGCCCGTCTGGCGGGCGAGAGACTCGCCGTCGCGCACCACGCGCACCACGTACCGGTTGTTCTTGCGCAGGCCCCCGGCCTGCACCACGATCAGGTCGCTCGTGTGCCCGTAGAGCTCCGTGATCGACTGCCGCAGCCTCGCCGCGGCCGCCTCGTCGTCCAGCTCCGCCTCGATCACCACGCGGCCCGAGATGATGTGCAGCCCGCCGGAGAACCGCAGCGTCGCCGAGACCTCCGCCTTGCGGCACGACGTCCGGGTCACCTTGATCCGCGCGAGCTCGTCCTTCACCTCTGCCGTCAGCGCCATGGCGTCATCCTGCCACGCGAGGCAAGCACCCTGAGCCGTCGGCGGAGCCCCACCGGGACCCGTCACACGTCCCCGTAGACGCCCTCGAACACGTCGCGATAGGCCGCCGCCAGGCGCAGCGGGTCGTGGCGCGCCGTCCCGTCGCCGCGACGGACCTGCCGCATGAGCAGCCGCGCACCCATCGCCTGGGCGGCGTCGGCGAGCTCGTCGACGTCCTCGACGGCGGACGGGTCGGCCAGCACCGCGTCCACGCGCAGCCCGGGCGCGTGCCGGAACAACGCCTCGAGGTGGTCGGTCGCGGTGAGCCCCTGGGTCTCGCCGCGCTCGGCGGCCAGGTTGAGAGTCACGCACACCCGCGCGTCGGTCTCGTGCAAGGCCTTCGCGAGCTCCGGCACCAGCAGGTGCACCAGCACCGACGAGTACCAGGATCCCGGGCCCAGCACGACCCAGTCCGCGGTGCGGACCGCCTCCACCGCCTCCGGGCACGCCGGCGGGTCCGCCGGCACCAGCCGCAGCTGCTCGATCCGCCCCTCGGACACGGCGACACGGCTCTGCCCGACGACGGTGTCGAGCGTCGCGACGCCGTCGCGGCGCACGTCCGCCTCGACCACGAGGGGCACCGACGCCATGGGCAGCACGCGCCCCCGCGCGCCGAGCAGCCGGCCGACCCAGTCGAGCCCCGTCACCGTGTCACCGAGCAGCTCCCACAGCGCGACGATCAGGAGGTTGCCCATGGCGTGCTTGTCCAGGCTGCCGCCCGACACGAACCGGTGCTGCAGCAGGTCGCTCCAGGTGCGGCCCCACTCGGAGTCGTCGCACAGCGCCGCGAGCGCCATCCGGAGGTCGCCGGGCGGCAGCACGTCGAGCTCGTCACGCAGGCGGCCCGACGACCCACCGTCGTCCGCGACGGTCACGACGGCGGTCAGCCGGTCGGACATCAGACGCAGCGCGGACAGGCTCGCGAACAGCCCGTGCCCTCCCCCGAGCGCCGTCACCGCCGGCGCCCCCGGGCTCGCGACCGGCGTCGTCACTCCTTCCCCAGGTCGCGCGCGGTGAGGGAGACCCGCTGGCCCGCGTCCCGCAGCCGCTGGGCGATCTCGCCCGCGATCGCGACCGAGCGGTGCTTCCCCCCGGTGCACCCCACCGCGATCGTCACGTACCGCTTCTCCTCGGCCAGGTAGCCGGCGAGGACCGGCTCGAGCGCGGCCACGTACCGGTCCACGAACTCCCGCGCCCCGGGCCGGGCGAGCACGTACTCCCGCACCGGGGCGTCGCGGCCCGTGAGGTGACGCAGCTCGGTGATCCAGTACGGGTTCGCCAGGAAACGGACGTCCACGACGTGGTCGGCGTCGAGGGGGATGCCGTACTTGAAGCCGAACGCGAGCACGTTCACGCGCAGCGCGTCGGGGGCGCCGTCCGCGATGGCGGCGCGCACCTCGCGCGCGAGGTCGTGCACCGACAGCTCCGACGTGTCGATGACGACGTCGGCGCGCTCGGCGATCGACGCGAGCGCGCGGCGCTCCTCGCCGATGCCGTCGAGGATCCGCCCCTCGCCCTGCAGGGGGTGCGGTCGGCGGACGCTCTCGTAGCGCCGCACCAGGGTCTCGTCGCGCGCGTCGAGGAACAGGATCCGGTAGTTCACCCCGGCGTCGCGCAGGTGCTGCAGGACCCGGGTGAGCTCGGCGAAGTACTCCCGCCCGCGCACGTCGACCACGACCGCGAGCCGCTCCACGGACGAGCCCGCCCGGGTCATGAGGTCGACGAGCGGCACGATCATCATCGGCGGCAGGTTGTCGACCACGAACCAGTCGAGGTCCTCGAGGACGCCCGCGGCACGCGAGCGGCCGGCGCCCGACATGCCGGTGATGATCAGCACCTCCGGCTCGGACTGCTCCGGGGCGGGGGTCGTGGCCTCGATCTCGGGGATGCCCTGCGGGACGGTGATGGGGTCCGGCTCGCTCATGCGCCCAGCATGCCAGGGCCCGCCGCGTCCTGGCTGGTCGGCGCGCTGCTCCGGTCGGCGGTGGCGTCGGCCGAGCTGTCGTCGGCGGCGCCGGCTGAGGTGACGTCGGCGCGGGTGGCGGGCTCCGACGCGTCGGAGCTCCCTGCGGCGCCGGGGCCGCCGCCGAGCGCCGCGACGACGGCCTCGGCGGTGCGGCGACCCATGCCGCGCACCTGGGCGATCTCGTCGACGCTCGCCGCGCGCAGCTTCTTGACCGAGCCGAACGTGCTCAGCAGCGCCTTGCGCCGCGCCGGTCCGAGGCCCGGCACCTCGTCGAGCGCCGAGGTCATCATCCCCTTGCTCCGGCGCTGCCGGTGCGCCGTGATGGCGCGCCGGTGCGCCTCGTCGCGCACCCGCTGGAGCAGGTACAACGCCTCGGAGGAGCGCTGCAGGATCACCGGGTAGTCCTCACCGGGGAGCCACACCTCCTCGAGCCGCTTCGCGAGCCCGCACAGCGCGACGTCGGTGACCCCCAGCTCGTCCAGGGCGCGCTGGGCCGCCGCCACCTGGGGCGGGCCGCCGTCGACCACGACGAGGTTGGGCGGGTAGGCGAACCGCTTGCGCTCCCCCGCCTCCCTCGCCTGCTCTGCGGGAACCTCGCCCGACCGAGGGCGGGCGACCTGGGGCGGGCGCCCGTCCTCGTCGCTGTCGTCGAGCTCCACCTCGCCCGACGCCAGCCGGTCGGCCAGGTAGCGGCGGAACCGGCGGGTGATGACCTCGTGCATGGCTGCCGTGTCGTCCCGCGCCCCGTCACCCTCGGGACCCCGGACCGAGAAGGTGCGGTACTCGCTCTTGCGCGGCAGCCCGTCCTCGAAGACGACCATCGACGCGGACTGGTAGGTGCCCTGGGTGTGCGAGACGTCGTAGCACTCGATGCGCAGGGGCGCCGACTCGAGGCCCAGCGCCTCCTGGATCTCGCGGAGCGCCTGGCTGCGGGTGGTGAGGTCGCCGGCACGGCGGGTGCGGTGCAGCGCGAGAGCGTGCTCCGCGTTGGCCCTGACCGTGGCGGCGAGCTCGCGCTTGTCGCCGCGCTGCGGCACCCGCAGCTCCACGCGAGCACCGCGCAGCCCCGTCAGCCAGGCCGTCATCTGCGCCGGGTCGGGGGGAAGCACCGGGACCAGCACCTCGCGCGGGACGGCGTCGCGCGCCTCGCGGCGTGCCGCCGCGCGTCCCTCGACGTCGAGGTCGGCCTCCTCCGCCGCCGTGCGCGCGTCCTCGACGGCGCCGTACACCTGCTGCAGCAGGTGCTCCACGAGCTCCGCGTCCGTGACGTCCTCGACCTTCTCCACGACCCAGCCGCGCTGCCCGCGGATGCGTCCGCCGCGCACGTGGAACACCTGGACGGCGGCCTCGAGCTCGTCGCCCGCGAGCGCGAAGATGTCGGCGTCGGTCGCGTCGGGGAGCACGACGGCGTTCTTCTCCGTGGCCCGGCGCAGCGCCTGGATGTCGTCGCGCAGCCGGGCGGCCTGCTCGTACTCCATGGACGCGGCGGCCTCGTTCATCCGCGCGGTGAGGCGCCGCTCGAACCGCTGCGTGTCGCCGGCCATGAAGTCGCAGAAGTCCTGCGCCAGCTGCTTGTGGTCGTCGACGGTGATCCGACCGACGCAGGGCGCCGAGCACTTGTCGATGTAGCCCAGCAGGCACGGTCGGCCCGTCTGGTGGGCACGGCGGTACACGCCGGCCGAGCAGGTGCGGATCGGGAAGACCCGCAGCAGGAGGTCGAGGGTCTCGCGGATCGCCCAGGCGTGGCCGTACGGCCCGAAGTACCGCGTGCCGGGGCGCTTGGCCCCGCGCATCACCTGGGCGCGCGGCACCTCCTCCGCCATGGTCACCGCGAGGTACGGGTACGACTTGTCGTCGCGGTACTTCACGTTGAACCGCGGGTCGTACTCCTTGATCCACGAGTACTCGAGCGCCAGGGCCTCGACCTCGGTGCCCACCACCGTCCACTCCACCGACGCCGCCGTGGTCACCATGCTCTGCGTGCGGTGGTGCAGGTGGGCGACGTCCTGGAAGTAGTTCGACAGCCGCGCCCGGAGGTTCTTCGCCTTGCCCACGTAGATCACGCGGCCGTGCGCGTCGCGGAACCGGTAGACGCCGGGTGACGTGGGGATCTCCCCCGGCTTCGGGCGGTAGGTCGCTGGGTCGGCCATGCCGTCAGCCTAGGTCAGGCCACCGACGCCCCCGGCGCCGCGGTGGGCGGCCCCGGGGGCCGGCGGCCGCTACTTCATCGTCCCCGCCGTGACGGACCCCTGGAGCTGGCGCTGGAAGATCAGGTAGGCGATGAGCACCGGCACGATCGTCACGACCACCGCCGCGAACATCGCGCCGAAGTCCACGGCGTACCCCGCCGACGACACGAACGCGGCCAGCCGCTGGGACAGCACGTAGTTCTGCTGCTCGGGGTTCAGCGCGATCGGCAGGATGAACTGGTTCCACAGGCCCAGGAAGTTGAAGATCGCCACCGACGCCATGCCGGGTCTCGCCATGGGCAGCATCACCTGGAAGAAGGTCCGCCAGTTCCCCGCCCCGTCGATCGCCGCGGCCTCGGCGATGTCGTCCGGCAGCCCTCGGAAGAACGCGTAGAGGAAGAACACCGTGAAGGGCAGCGCGAACGCCACGTACACCACGATCAGCCCCGGCAGCGTGCCGAGCAGGGCGGCGTTCTGGAGCACGAAGAACAGCGGGACGATCGCGAGGAAGACGGGGAACGTCAGGCCCGCCAGCATGAGGTAGTAGATGGCCCGCCGCCCGGGGAACTCGAACCGGGCGAGCACGTAGGCGCACATCGCCCCCAGGAGCATCACGAGCACCAGCGCGGACCCCACCACGATGATCGTGTTCACGAAGGCACGGCCGATCTGGGCGTCGACCCACGCGTTCTCGTAGTTCGTGAACGACCAGTGCTCCGGCAACGAGAACGGCGACGCGAAGATCTCCGCGCTCGTCTTGAAGGAGCCGATGAGCACCCAGACCATCGGTGCGATGACGAGGATGCACCAGATCACGAGGACGGTGTGCGAGACCCCGGCGGCGAGGCGGTCGCCGCCCGCCGCGCGTGCGGCCCGGGTCCGTGGGACGGCACGTGCCGCGCGCGGCACCGCCTCGGCGTGGGCGGTCATCCCCGGCCCCTCTCGCTCCGGCCGCCGGCGAGGCGGTTCACGGTGAACACCAGCGCGGCGAACACCAGGGTCACGATCGCCATCGCCACGCCCATCGCGCTGGCGTAGCCGAACTTCCCCTCCGTGAACGCCGTGCGGAACAGCTGCTGGGACATCACGAGCGTCGAGTTGTCGGGGCCGCCCTGCGGGTTGAGCGCCTGCACGTACACGAACAGGTCGAGCGCGATGATCCCCAGGTAGATGTAGGCGGTCTGCACGTTGTCCCGGATGAGCGGCAGCGTGATGGACCACGAGGTCCGCCACCGCCCGGCGCCGTCGATCCGCGCAGCCTCGTAGATCTCCGACGGGACGCCCTTGATCGCCGCGATGAAGAGCAGCATGTAGAAGCCGACGAAGCCCCACACCACCACGAACATCGTCACGGGCATCGCCGTGCCCACGTTCCCCAGCCACGCGAACGACTGGAACCGGTCGAGCCCCAGCCCCGTGAGGATGCCGTTGACCAGACCGTTGCTCGGGTCGAGGATCAGGCGCCACATGATGCCGACGGCGATCGCCGGGATCACGTACGGGAAGAGGGACACGACCCGGTAGAAGCCCGACCCGCGGACGCCCCGGACCTGTCCCCTCCCCGCTCCGCCCACCGTGATGAGGATCGCGAACGTCAGCGCGATGACGATGGTGATGAGCGGGATGAACAGGCCGAACATCACGCTGTTCCCGACGGCGTTGACGAACCGCGGGTCCTGCAGCAGCGTCGTGAAGTTCGCCAGGCCCACGACGTCGAACTCGGTCGTGAAGCCCGACCAGTTGGTGAGGGCGTAGAACGCGGCCTGGACGAACGGCCAGATCACGAAGACCAGGAAGAGCGCGAGCGGGAGACCGAGGAAGACGACGAAGAAGCTCACGGTGTCGAACGACCACCCGCCCAGCCGCCCCCTGCGGGGCCCGCGCCCGGGCCCCGCAGGAGCTCCCTCGCCGGCGGGCAGGACCTGCCCGGCGCCGGGGATGGCGGTCATGACACCTCGATCTTGTCGATCGTGTCGTCGTTCGCGATACGGTCCGTGATCGCCTGCAGCTCCTTGGTGAGGTCCGCCACCGACTTCTTGCCGTCGAGGAAGGAGTTCCAGATCGGGAGCTGCTCCTGGTTCATGCCGTACGTGTTGACGAAGTTGAACGTGAAGATGTCGGTCCCGGCCGCGCTGAGCATCTCGGTCTGCGACACCAGCGCCGTCGACCCGAACCCGTCGGCGGGGACGATGTCCTTCACGATCGTCGGGGCCAGCTTCGTCTTGGAGAAGTTCGTCGCGGCCTCCTTCGAGAGCATGACCCGCAGCAGCTCCTTGCCGCCCGCGACGCTCTTGGCCTGCGACGGCACGATGAACGGCTCGCCGGCGGTCGAGTGCAGCGCCGTGGCGGGCATCGCCGGGCTCGCGGTGACCGAGAAGCTCGGGACGCCCTTCATCTGGAAGTCGGACGCCGTCTGGTCCTTCATCTCGTTCTCGATCCAGGAGCCCGACGGGTAGAGCAGCGCCTCCTGCTTGTTGCTCCACTGCGCCTGGGCCGCGGTGAACTGCGTGCCCGACCCGCCGGGCTTGAAGTACCCGGCGTCGATGATCTCCTTCATGATCGTGAAGGTCGCCTGGAGCGAGTCGTTGGACCAGCAGTCCGGCTCGAGGTTCTCGAGCGCCAGCCGGACCTCGTCGCCGCCCTCCTTGATGGCCGACTCGATCGCGAGGGTCTGGTAGTACGTCGCGGCCTCGGTGCCCCACAGGAAGAGGTACTTGCCGGCCTTCTTCGCCTCCGCGCCGAGGGCCTTGGCCTCCTCCCACGTGGCGGGCGGCGTCCAGCCGTTCTTGTCGAAGAGGCTGCCCGAGTACCAGACGCCGTAGACGGTGAGCACGTAGTTGAGCGCCGCGAACTTGTCCCCGTAGGTGCCCGGGGCGAGGACGCCCTCGTACAGGGTGTCGCGGATGGTCGTGCCCTCGACGTTGGGCGCGTCGATGATGTCGGTGAGGTCCTCGAGCTGGTCGAGGATCGTGTTGAACCCGATCGACTGGGCGCCCGAGTTGTCCACCAGGTCGGGCGGGTTGCCGCCGACGAACCGCGGCTGCAGCTCCGTGGCGATCTGCGTCGAGGGCGAGACCTTGACGGTCGATCCGGCGTGCAGGCCGGCGAGGACCTTCCCGGCGAACTCGACGTAGTCGACGCCGTAGCCGCCGTCGAAGATCACGGCGTCGACCGTGGTGTTCTCGGCCATGCCGAACGGGTTCTTCGCGTCCGTGGAGCCGCCGGTCGCGGCGCTCGTGGTCGCCTCGCCGCCGCCACCGCCCGTGGCGCATGCCGCGAGCGGGAGGCCGAACGGGACGGCGGCGGCCGTGTACATCACGGCGCGGAGCACCGACCGGCGGGAGGGCTGGGGGGTGATGTTGCTCTGGTCAGTGGTGAAGTTGCTGGTCATCGTCGTTGATGCCCTTCGTGTCAGGGTGCGTCGCTCGACGCCCCGTCAACCGTGCTGCTCTGCCCGCTCAGGCCCTGCGCCGACCTCCTCGTCTCGCACCGTGAGGCGTTGCGGCGGGTTCCGCACCGCTCACGGAAATATCTCCCATCCACCACGGGGATGGAGTGGAAAATATTCACGCGCGGTCGCCACGTCAACCGCCCACACGACAGTGTGACCGGACTGGTATAGATCACCCGCTCGGGTGCGGGTGGCCCCTTACGAGGCGGGTGCCGCGAGCCGCACGGGCGCCGGCTCGACGATGACCGCGAAGTTGACCGACCGTGCGATGAAGCACAGGGCGTGCGCGCGGTGGTGGAGCTCCGCCACGGCCTCGTCCGTCGCCTGCGGGCCCGCGTCGACGGTCACCCGGGGTCGCAGCGTGACGTCGGTGAACTGCCCCTCGCCCCGGGACTCCACCCGCATCGTGCCGGTCGTGTCGTCCACGTACTCGCGGACCACCAGGCCGTGCTCGGCGGCCAGGTGGAGGAACCACAGCATGTGGCACTGCGCGAGGCTCGCGACGAACAGCTCCTCCGGGTTGTGCCGCGCCGGGTCACCACGGAACGCCGGGTCGGCGCTCCCGAGCAGCGGCGGCTTGCCCGAGACCAGGACCGTGTGGTCCCGGGAGTACGACGTGTAGGACGTCGTGCCCGGACCGCCACCGGGGTCGGAGGCCCCGGCCTCGGCAGCATCGGGCCAGGCGACGGTCACGGCGTAGTTGTGGTGCGCTCCCATGGCCACACGCTAGGACGTCAGGCGGCGCTGCGCTTACCGGGACGCTTCGACGCGGTCTTCCCCTTCGTCGTCGCCTTCCCCGAACCCTTCGTCGTGCCCTTCGCCGAGCTCCGCGCACGCGGCGCCGACGACGCCGAGGTCGCGGCGGCGGACCTCGCCCGGCCGGCAGGGGTCGCCGTCGGCACGGGCGGGTGCTCCTGGAGGATCGGCGCGAGGAACTGGCCCGTGTGGCTCGCCGCGACCTGCGCGACGTCCTCGGGCGTGCCCTCCGCCACGACCGTCCCGCCGCCGGAGCCGCCCTCCGGCCCCATGTCGACGATCCAGTCGGCGCTCTTGATGACGTCGAGGTTGTGCTCGATGACGAGGACGGTGTTGCCCTTCTCCACCAGCGACTGCAGCACGCCGAGCAGCTTGCGGATGTCCTCGAAGTGCAGGCCCGTGGTCGGCTCGTCCAGGACGTAGATCGTGCGACCCGTGGAGCGCTTCTGCAGCTCGCTCGCAAGCTTGACCCGCTGCGCCTCGCCGCCCGAGAGCGTCGGCGCCGGCTGCCCGAGGCGGACGTAGCCGAGACCCACCTCGACCAGCGTGGTGAGGTAGCGCGAGATCGCGGGGAACGCGGCGAAGAACTCCGCGGCCTCCTCGATCGGCATGTCCAGCACGTCCGCGACCGTCTTGCCCTTGAAGTGCACCTCGAGGGTCTCGCGGTTGTACCGCGCGCCGTGGCACACCTCGCACGGCACGTAGACGTCGGGCAGGAAGTTCATCTCGATCTTCAGCGTGCCGTCGCCCGCGCACGCCTCGCAGCGCCCGCCCTTGACGTTGAAGGAGAAGCGGCCCGGCCCGTAGCCGCGGACCTTCGCCTCCTCGGTCTCCGCGAAGATCTTGCGGATCCGGTCCCACACGCCCGTGTAGGTGGCCGGGTTGGAGCGCGGCGTGCGCCCGATCGGCCCCTGGTCGACGTGCACCACCTTGTCGAGCTGGTCCACGCCCGTGACCCGGGTGTGCCGGCCCGCCACCTGGCGCGCGCCGTTGAGCTCGTTCGCGAGCACGGTGTGCAGGATCGAGTTGACCAGCGTCGACTTGCCGGACCCCGAGACGCCCGTGACCGCCGTGAGCACGCCGAGCGGGAAGGACACGTCGATCCCCCGCAGGTTGTTCTCCCGGGCGCCGACGACCGTGACCTTCCGGCCGGGGTCGGTCGCGCGACGCTCCGCGGGCAGCGCGATGCTGCGCCGCCCGGAGAGGTAGGCGCCGGTCATCGAGCCCTCGGCCTCGAGGAGCCCGGCATAGTCGCCCGAGTGCACGACGCGGCCGCCGTGCTCGCCCGCGCCGGGGCCGACGTCGACGATCCAGTCTGCCGCGCGGATCGTGTCCTCGTCGTGCTCGACGACGATCAGCGTGTTGCCGAGGTCCCGCAGGCGGGTCAGCGTCTCGATGAGGCGGCGGTTGTCGCGCTGGTGCAGGCCGATCGAGGGCTCGTCGAGCACGTACAGCACGCCGACGAGGCCGGAGCCGATCTGGGTGGCGAGCCGGATGCGCTGGGCCTCGCCGCCGGACAGGGTGCCCGCCGGACGCTCGAGCGACAGGTAGTGCAGGCCCACGTCGACGAGGAAGCCGAGCCGGGCGTGGATCTCCTTGAGGACCTCTGCCGCGATCGCGCGCTCGCGCTCGCCCAGCTCGAGCCCGTCGAGGAAGGTCTTGGCCTGGTCGATCGGCAGCCTGCACACGTCCCAGATCGACTTGCCGCCGACGGTGACCGCGAGGACCTCGGGCTTGAGCCGTGCCCCCGAGCACACGGGGCACGGGACCTCGCGCATGTAGGCCTCGTACTTCTCCTTCGACCAGTCGGACTCGGTCTCCCGGTGCCGCCGCTCCAGGAAGGTCACCGCGCCCTCGAAGCCGGTGGAGTACTGCCGCTCGCGGCCCCACCGGTTCTTGTACCGCACGTGCACCTGGTGGTTGCGGCCGAACAGGATCGCGTCACGGGCGCGCTGCGGCAGCGCGCGCCACGGCACGTCCATGGAGAAGCTCATCTCCTCCGCCAGCGCGGTGAGCACCCGCTCGAAGTACTCCGACGACGTCTGCGCCCACGGCACCACGGCACCGTCGCGCAGGGTCCTCTCCTCGTCCGGCACGACGAGGTCGGCGTCGACCTCGAGGCGGAAGCCGATGCCGGTGCACTCCGGGCACGCGCCGTACGGGGCGTTGAAGGAGAACGTGCGCGGCTCGATCTCGTCGAGCGCGAGCGGGTGGTCGTTGGGGCACGCCCGCTTCTCCGAGAACTTGCGCACCCGGTCGACGTCGTCGATGTCGGCGTCGACGAGCTCCACCATGACCAGGCCGCCCGCGAGGCGCAGCGCGGTCTCCACCGAGTCGGTGAGCCGGCGCTGGACGCCGTCGCGCGACACGAGGCGGTCGACGACGACCTCGATGTCGTGCTTGAGCTTCTTCTCGAGCGTGGGCGGGCTGGTCAGCTGCACCACCTCGCCGTCGACCCGCGCGCGGGCGAAACCCTGCGTCTGCAGCTCGGCGAACAGGTCGGCGTACTCGCCCTTGCGCCCGCGCACGACGGGTGCGAGCACCTGGTAGCGCGTGCCCTCCGGCAGCTCGAGGAGCTTGTCGACGATCTGCTGCGGCGTCTGCGAGCGGACCGGCTCGCCGCACACGGGGCAGTGCTGCGTCCCCGCGCGGGCGAAGAGCAGGCGCAGGTAGTCGTAGACCTCGGTGATCGTGCCGACCGTCGACCGCGGGTTGCGGTTGGTCGACTTCTGGTCGATCGACACCGCGGGCGACAGGCCCTCGATGAAGTCGACGTCGGGCTTGTCCATCTGGCCGAGGAACTGGCGGGCGTACGCGGAGAGCGACTCCACGTAGCGACGCTGCCCCTCGGCGAAGATCGTGTCGAACGCCAGGGAGGACTTCCCCGAGCCCGACAGCCCGGTGAAGACGATCAGCTCGTCGCGCGGGAGATCGAGCTCGATGTTGCGCAGATTGTGCTCGCGGGCGCCGGAGATGACGAGGCGGTTGCTCACCCGGGCATCTTACGTCGGGACGCCGACATTCGTACAGGCGTTCTATACCTTTCGGGGCCTTTTCGCGTGCCTGACCGGTCACACCCGGCCGCCTGACCCGCTCCCGGACTCCCCCGGCCCGCGACCGCACGGGGTGCTTGGATACGGCCATGTCCGTCTACGCCGTCACGTACGTCTACGTCACCGACCCCGACCGCCTCGCGGAGGTCCGACCGGAGCACCGGGAGTTCCTCCGTGGCCTGCACGAGAGCGGCACGCTGCGCGTGTCCGGCCCGCTGCCCGCGACGCCGGACGGCGAGCCCGGCGGCGCGCTCCTGGTCGTCGAGGCCGACGACGCGACCGGCGCGCTCGAGCTGCTCGCGGCCGACCCCATGCGGCGCGAGGGTCTGGTCGCGCACCGCGCGGCGCGGGAGTTCGTGCCCGTGATCGGCGGGTTCGCCGCCTGACGCCGGACGACGCGCACAGGCCCCGAACGGCGTGCCGTCCGGGGCCTGTGCGCTCGTGTCGTCAGCGGCCCGAGGACTCCGGCCCGGAGGATGCGGGAGCGGATCCGGGCTCCGACGCCACGTCCTGCGTCTCCGGTGCCGCCGTCGTCGACGACGCCGCACCCGCTGCGTCCGCCGCGCCCGCCGGCGCCGCGTCCTTCGCGGCGACCGCGGCGGTCCGCCGCGTCTTCGCCAGGCTCGCGACGGTCGCGATCGCGATCGAGCCGAGGATCACGGCGAGGGACAGCCAGATCGGGATCTCGGGCGCCCAGGCGACGTGCTCGCCCCCGTTGATGAACGGGAGCGTGTTGGTGTGCAGCGCCTCGAGGATGAGCTTGACGCCGATGAACCCGAGGATGACCGCCAGGGCGATCGGCAGGTACACCAGCCGCTCGAGCAGGCCGCCGAGCAGGAAGTAGAGCTGCCGCAGGCCCATGAGGGCGAAGATGTTCGCGGTGAAGACGATGAACGGGTCCTTCGTCAGCCCGAAGATCGCGGGGATCGAGTCGAGCGCGAACAGCAGGTCCGTGGAGCCGATCGCGACGAACACCACGAGCATCGGGGTGAACAGCTTCTTGCCGTCGACCACCGTGCGCACCTTCGCGCCGTCGTACTCCTGGCTCACCGGCAGCACGCGGCGGAGCAGGCGGATCGCGACGTTCTCCTTGAACTCCTCCTCGTCGTCGCCCCCCGCCACGAGCTTGACCGCCGTGTAGATGAGGAACGCGCCGAAGAGGTAGAAGACCCACACGAACTGCTCGAGGATCGCCGCCCCCGCGAGGATGAACGCCCCGCGCAGCACCAGCGCGATGATGATGCCGACCATCAGCACCATCTGCTGGTGCCGCTTCGGCACCGCGAACCGCGACATGATGATGACGAAGACGAACAGGTTGTCCACGCTCAGGGAGTACTCCGTGAGCCAGCCGGCGTAGAACTCCCCGGCGGGGGCGGTGCCGCCCACCGCGAGCACGATCAGCCCGAACACCAGCGCCAGGGCGACGTAGAAGCCGACCCACAGGCCGCTCTCCTTCATGCTCGGCACGTGGGGGCGCCTGCCGACGATGGCGAGGTCGACGGCGAGCAGGACGATCAGCGCCGCGAGCGACGCCCACTCGAACCAGACCGGCAGCTCGTGGATCATGCGTCTCCTTCGGAGGTGGGTGTCGGCGAGGCCGTGGCACGGGCCCGACGGTCACGCCGGTCGCGCGCCAGGGAGGCGATCGTCGTGACGGCGAGCACCACCACGATGAAGCTGAGGGACAGCGTCGTCGAGATCTCGGGGATCGCCTCGACGTGCTGCCCGCCGTTGATGAACGGCAGCTCGTTGGTGTGCAGGGCGTGGATCACCAGCTTGACACCGATGAAGCCGAGGATCGCCGCGAGGCCGTAGTTGAGGTAGACGAGGCGGTCCAGGAGGCCGTCCACGAGGAAGTAGAGCTGCCGCAGGCCGAGCAGGGAGAACGCGTTGGCCGCGAAGACGAGGTACGTCTCCTGCGTGAGACCGAAGATGGCGGGGATCGAGTCGACCGCGAACAGCAGGTCGGCGCTGCCGATCGCGACCATGACGATGAGCATCGGCGTGATGTACCGCTTGCCGTCGATCTTCGCGGTCATCTTGTCGCCGACGTACGTGTCCGTCGTCGGGAAGAGGCGGCGGGTCAGCCGCAGGACGCCGTTCTCGTTCCACTCCTCGTCGTGCCCCGTGCCCGAGCGGGCCTGGGCGATCGCGGTCCAGATGAGGAACGCACCGAAGATGTAGAAGACCCAGGCGAAGTTCGCGATGATCGCGGCGCCGGCGATGATGAACACCGTGCGCAGCACCAGCGCGATCGTGATGCCGATGAGGAGCACGCGCTGCTGGTACTCCCGGGGCACCCGGAAGCTCGTCATGATCAGGACGAAGACGAACAGGTTGTCGACACTGAGCGACTTCTCCGTGATGTACCCGGCGAAGTACTCGCCGCCGTACGTCCCGCCCCACACGACCCAGACGATCACGCCGAACACGACCGCGACCGCGACGTAGGCCAGGGACCACGTGGCCGACTCGCGCAGCGTGGGGGCGTGCGGGGTGCGCACGTGGCCGACGTAGTCGACCGCGAGCATCGCGAGGATCACGCCGACGGTGACGATCCAGACCCAGACGGGCACATCCATGGAAACTCCTCCGGTACGTAGCACTGAGCACCGGAGGTCTTCCCCACCCGGAGCGGCTACGAGCCTGGCGTCCGGGCCGACGAGGCCGGTCCGGCATCTGTGCCTGACGTGATGACGACCTCACCGTGGGCGGGGTACTCCCCTCCAACCCGCACACCTTACATGAGACCCCGGACCCGCCATCCGCGCATGTCACGACCGGGCCCCGCCCCGCTCAGGCCGTCGCGGCCTGCATCTGCCGCAGCTCCTTCTTCAGCCCGCCGATCTCGTCGCGGAGCCGGGCCGCGACCTCGAACTGCAGCTCCGCGGCGGCGGCGTGCATCTGGTCGCTGAGCTCCTGGATGAGCTCCGCGAGCTCGCCCGCAGCGGCGCCGGCGAGCCGGTTGCCGGTGGTGGCGCCCTCCTTCGGCGAGCCCGGCACGGGCGCGCGGCCCTTGCCCTGCGCGGACGCGGGAGCCTTGCGGTACCCGCCGGACAGCAGCTCCTGCGTGTCGATGTCCTCGCGGGCGAGCATGTCGGTGACGTCCGCGATCTTCTTGCGCAGCGGCTGCGGGTCGATCCCGTGCTCCTCGTTGTACGCCACCTGCTTCGCGCGGCGGCGGTCCGTCTCGTCGAGGGCGTACCGCATGGCCGGCGTGATCTTGTCCGCGTACATGTGCACCTGGCCGGTGACGTTGCGTGCCGCACGCCCGATCGTCTGGATGAGCGACCGCTCGGAGCGCAGGAAGCCCTCCTTGTCGGCGTCGAGGATCGCCACCAGGGAGACCTCGGGCAGGTCCAGGCCCTCGCGCAGCAGGTTGATGCCGACCAGCACGTCGTACTCCCCCAGCCGCAGCTCGCGGAGCAGCTCGACGCGGCGCAGCGTGTCGACCTCGGAGTGCAGGTACCGCACCCGCACGTCCTTCTCGAGGAAGTAGTCGGTGAGGTCCTCGGCCATCTTCTTGGTGAGCGTCGTGACGAGCACCCGCTCGTCCTTCTCGACGCGCTCGCGGATCTCGTGCAGCAGGTCGTCGATCTGGCCGGTGGTCGGCTTGACGACCACCTGCGGGTCCACCAGGCCGGTGGGCCGGATGACCTGCTCCACCACGCCGTCGGACATGGAGAGCTCGTAGTCGCCCGGGGTCGCGGACAGGTAGACCGTCTGCCCGATCCGCTCGACGAACTCCTCCCAGCGCAGCGGCCGGTTGTCCATCGCGCTCGGCAGGCGGAACCCGTGCTCCACGAGCGACCGCTTGCGGGACATGTCCCCCTCGAACATCGCGCCGATCTGGGGCACGGTCTGGTGCGACTCGTCGATGACGAGCAGGAAGTCCTCGGGGAAGTAGTCGAGCAGCGTGTTCGGCGGCGACCCCTGCTCGCGGCCGTCGATGTGCCGCGAGTAGTTCTCGATGCCGCTGCACGTGCCGATCTGGCGCATCATCTCGATGTCGTACGTGGTGCGCATCCGCAGCCGCTGCGCCTCCAGCAGCTTGTTCTGCCGCTCGAGGTCCGCCAGGCGGTCCGTGAGCTCGGCCTCGATGCCGCCGATCGCCCGCTCCATCCGCTCCGGGCCCGCGACGTAGTGCGTGGCCGGGAAGAGGTAGACGCTCTGCTCGTTGCGGAGGACCTCGCCCGTGAGCGGGTGCAGCGTCTGGATCGACTCGATCTCGTCGCCGAACATCTCGATGCGGACGGCGAGCTCCTCGTACACGGGGATGATCTCCACCGTGTCGCCGCGCACGCGGAACGTGCCGCGCGTGAACGCCATGTCGTTGCGCGTGTACTGCATCTGCACGAACCGGCGGAGCATGTCGTCGCGGTCGACCACGTCCCCGACGTCGAGCCGCACCATCCGGTCGACGTACTCCTGCGGGGTACCCAGGCCGTAGATGCACGACACCGATGCCACGACCACGACGTCGCGCCGGGTCAGCAGCGACGACGTCGCCGAGTGCCGCAGTCGCTCCACCTCGTCGTTGATCGACGAGTCCTTCTCGATGTAGGTGTCCGTCTGCGCGATGTACGCCTCGGGCTGGTAGTAGTCGTAGTACGAGACGAAGTACTCGACCGCGTTGTTCGGCAGCAGCTCGCGGAACTCCGTGGCCAGCTGCGCGGCGAGCGTCTTGTTGGGCGCCATGACGAGCGTGGGCCGCTGCAGCTTCTCGATGAGCCACGCGGTCGTCGCGCTCTTGCCGGTGCCGGTCGCGCCGAGCAGGACGACGTCCTTCTCCCCCGCCTGCACCCGGGACGTGAGGTCCGCGATGGCGGTGGGCTGGTCTCCCGAGGGTTCGTAGTCGGACACCACCTCGAAGGGGGCCACCGCACGCTGGAGGTCGGTCACGGGTCGCATGGCACCACCGTACGGCGCGCCTCCGACACCCACCGGTGAGCCCGCCGGCGCGACGGCCGAGGGCGCACCGCCGCGGCGTCAGGCCTCGGACGCCGCGGCGGACTCCTCGTCCACCTCCGCGCACAGCCGCTGCCAGAGCGCGTCGACCTGCTCGCGCAGCCCGTCCTCCGTGCCCGTGCCGTCCAGCACGACGTCCGCGACGGCGGTCCGTGCCTCGTCCGTCGCCTGCGCCCCGACGCGCGCCCGCGCGGACGCGTCGTCGAGGCCGCGCCCGCCCACCAGCCGATCGACGCGCTGGTCCGCCGGGGCGTGCACGACCACCAGCAGGTGGAAGTGGTCCGCCTGGCCCGTCTCGACGAGCAGGGGGATGTCGTGGACCACGACGGCACGATCGTCCGCGGCCCCGGCGAGCGCCTCGCGCTCGGCCGCGAGACGGCGGATCTCCGGGTGCAGGATGCCCTCGAGGCGCGCCCGTGCCGTCGCGTCGTCGAACACGAGACGCCCGAGCGCGGGCCGGTCGAGGGAGCCGTCCGCCGCGAGGACGCCGTCGCCGAAGGCCGCGACGACCTCCTCGAGCCCGACCGTCCCGGGCTCCACCACCTCCCGGGCGAGGACGTCGTGATCGATCACGACGGCACCCAGCTCGGCGAGGCGGCGCGTGACGACGGACTTCCCTGCGGCGATGCCGCCCGTGAGGCCGATGCGAAGCATGGGCCCATCCTGCCCCCGGCGTAGGCTTCCCGCCATGAACGCCCAGCGGCACCGGGCCGGGGCGGGCCGGGAGGTGCCATGGCGGGCGGACCCATGATGCGGTCGTACCTGAACGACGCGACCGTGAAGGACCGCCGGCTCGCGGGGCCGACGCTCCGACGCATCCTCGGCTTCGCCCGCCCGTACCGGGCGCAGCTCGCGGCGTTCGTCGGGCTGCTGGTGCTCAGCGCGGCCGCCGGCGCCGTCACACCGCTGCTGTTCCGCCGTCTCATCGACGACGGCATCGCGACCGGCGACCGCGGGCTCGTGCTGGCCATGGCCGCCGCCGCGGCGTCGATCGCGATCGTCACGGCCGCGCTGGCCGTGGCGGAGCGCTGGTTGTCGTCGCGCGTGGGCGAGGGCCTGATCCTGGACCTGCGGTCCGCCGTCTTCGACCACGTCCAGACGATGCCGCTCGCCTTCTTCGCCCGCGCGCGCACCGGCGCGCTCGTGCAGCGGCTCAACGGCGACGTGCTCGGCGCGCAGCAGGCCTTCACGTCGACGCTGCAGACCGTCGTCTCCAACGGGCTGACGATCGCCTTCACCCTCGCGGCGATGCTCGCCATGTCGTGGCAGCTCACCCTGGTGTCCCTGGTGCTCGTCCCCGCGTTCGTGCTGCCCGCCCGCTGGTTCGGGCGCCGCCTCGCCGGCCTGGCGCGCACCGGGTACGACCTCAACGCGGACGCCGGGCAGATGATGAACGAACGGTTCAACGTCGCCGGCGCGCACCTGGTCAAGGTGTTCGGCGACCCGGAGGCGGAGAGCGCGCGGTACGCGGCCCAGGTGCGCAGGCTGCGCGACCTCGGTGTCCGCACGGCGCTGCTCGGCACCTGGTTCCGCGTCGGCCTGACGACGCTCGCGTCCCTGGCCATCGCCGTCGTCTACGGCCTGGGCGGGCTGCAGGCGATCGCGGGCGAGCTCACGGTCGGGACCGTCGTCGCGCTCACCGCCTACCTCAGTCGTCTCTACGGGCCCCTCTCGGCGATGTCCAACGTGCAGGTCGACGTGATGACCGCGCTGGTCAGCTTCGAGCGGGTGCTCGAGGTGCTCGACCTCGAGCCGGCGCTCGCCGAGAAGCCCGGCGCCGCCGACCTGCGCGCGGCGGTGGCCTCCCGGGGTGCGTCCGTCGAGCTCGACCACGTGACGTTCCGGTACCCGCGCGCCGACGAGGTCTCGCTCGCGTCCCTGGAGTCGGTCGCGACCCTGCGCTCCGACCCCACCGGGGACACGCTGCGTGACGTGTCGTTCTCCGTGCCCGCCGGCGCGATGGTCGCGCTCGTCGGGCCCTCCGGGGCCGGCAAGACGACCGTCTCCCAGCTCGTCTCGCGCCTGTACGACCCCACGTCCGGCGCCGTGCGGATCGCCGGCGCGGACCTCCGCGACGTCACCGCCGCGTCGCTGCGCGGCACGGTGGGCGTCGTCTCGCAGGAGGCACACCTGTTCCACGACACCGTGGCCGCGAACCTCCGCTTCGCCCGCCCCGACGCGACGGACGACGATCTCGAGCAGGCACTGCGCCAGGCCCGCATCTGGGACCTGGTGGCCCGACTGCCCGAGGGCGTCGACACCGTGGTCGGCGACCGCGGCTATCGCCTCTCCGGCGGGGAGCGGCAGCGGCTCGCCATCGCGCGGCTGCTGCTCAGGGCGCCCGACGTCGTCGTGCTCGACGAGGCGACCGCCCACCTGGACTCGGAGTCCGAGGCCGCCGTCCAGGCGGCGCTCGACCAGGCGCTGGCGGGACGCACGTCCCTCGTCATCGCGCACCGGCTGTCGACCGTCCGGGCGGCGGACACGATCGTCGTCCTCGCCGAGGGCCGCGTGGTGGAGACCGGCACGCACGCCGAGCTGCTCGCCGCGGGCGGGCTCTATGCCGAGCTGTACGCGACGCAGTTCGCGGACGCCGGCGCGACGCCCGCCCAGTAGACGCGCACCCTCCGGCCACGCACGACGGCGGCCCGCCACCCCGAGGGGTGACGGGCCGCCGTGGGCTACCGGTGGGTCGCGGACGACCCGGTGTCAGTCGCCGATCAGTTACCCGTGAGCTTCTCGCGGAGCGCGGCGAGCGCCTCGTCCGAGGCGAGCGTGCCCGCGGCCTCCTGCGCCGGCGGGGCCGACGAGTAGGACGAGGACGAGCTGCTCGAGCTGCCGCTCGGGACAGCGTCGTTGACGGCCGCGTCGGCGTCCGCCGCGATGGCCGCACGGACCTGCTCGCGGTGCGACTCCCAGCGGGCGTGCGCCTTGGCGTACTCCGCCTCCCAGGCCTCGCGCTGCGTCTCGAAGCCCTCGAGCCACTCGTTGGTCTCCGGGTCGAAGCCCTCGGGGTACTTGTACTCGCCGTTCTCGTCGTACTCGGCAGCCATGCCGTAGAGCGCGGGGTCGAAGTCCTCGGACTCCGGGTCCATGCCCTCGTTGGCCTGCTTGAGCGACAGCGAGATGCGGCGACGCTCGAGGTCGATGTCGATGACCTTGACGAACACCTCGGCACCGACGCTGACGACCTGCTCGGGCAGCTCGACGTGGCGGACGGCCAGCTCGGAGATGTGCACCAGGCCCTCGATGCCGTCCTCGACGCGGACGAACGCACCGAACGGCACGAGCTTCGTGACCTTGCCGGGCACGACCTGGCCGATGGCGTGCGTGCGGGCGAAGGTCTGCCACGGGTCCTCCTGCGTCGCCTTCAGCGACAGGGAGACGCGCTCGCGGTCGTGGTCGACGTCGAGCACCTCGACGGTGACCTCCTGGCCCACCTCGACGACCTCGGACGGGTGGTCGATGTGCTTCCAGGACAGCTCGGAGACGTGCACCAGGCCGTCGACGCCGCCCAGGTCCACGAACGCACCGAAGTTGACGATCGAGGAGACGACACCGGGGCGCACCTGGCCCTTCTGCAGCGTCTGCAGGAAGGTGGAGCGGACCTCGGACTGCGTCTGCTCGAGCCAGGCACGGCGCGACAGGACCACGTTGTTGCGGTTCTTGTCGAGCTCGATGATCTTGGCCTCGATCTCCTTGCCGACGTACGGCGCGAGGTCGCGGACGCGACGCATCTCCACGAGGGAGGCGGGGAGGAAGCCACGAAGACCGATGTCGAGGATGAGGCCGCCCTTGACGACCTCGATGACGGTGCCGGTGACGACGCCGTCCTCCTCCTTGATCTTCTCGATCGTGCCCCAGGCGCGCTCGTACTGGGCGCGCTTCTTGGACAGGATCAGGCGACCCTCCTTGTCCTCCTTCTGGAGGACGAGAGCCTCGACGGCGTCGCCCACGGCGACGACCTCGCCCGGGTCCACGTCGTGCTTGATGGAGAGCTCCCGGGACGGGATCACGCCCTCCGTCTTGTAACCGATGTCAAGAAGGACCTCGTCGCGGTCGACCTTGACGATCGTGCCTTCCACGATGTCACCATCGTTGAAGTACTTGATGGTGGCGTCGACGGCGGCAAGGAAGTCCTCTTCGGTGCCGATGTCGTTGACGGCAACCTGCGGGGCGGACTTCGTGGTGGAGATGGTCATTGAGTAGATGCTCCGATGCGGACAGGACGTAGTGCGGACAGGGTCTGTGGCGCGAGCACCCGGGCATCGACGCGGGGACCGGTCCGCACGACAGCGGTCCGAACCCCGAGACGTCCTCAGGCGCACTGCACCGCCGACAATCCTATCGACGGTGCGGCGAGGGGTCAACGCGGACCCCGTGCCACGATGGCCGGGTGAGCCACCATCCTCCCGCGCCCCGTCCCGTCGCGCACGCGGGGTACGACGACGTCCCCGACGAGGCGGGGAACGCTGCCGCGCGGGGGTGGTGGGACGAGAACGCCGACGAGTACCTCGCCGAGCACGGCACGTTCCTCGGCGACGCGGGCTTCCGCTGGGGCCCGGAGGGGCTCACCGAGGCGGAGGCCGGCCTGCTCGGCGACGTCGACGGCGCCCGGGTCCTCGAGATCGGCGCCGGGGCGGCACACTGCTCGCGCTGGCTGGTCGGCCGAGGGGCCCGGGTCCTGGCCACCGACGTCTCCGCGCGCATGCTGGCCGGCGCGGCACGGCTCAACGCCGCCACCGCCACGCCGGTGCCGCTGGTGCAGGCCGACGCCAGGTCGCTCCCCGTCGCCTCCGGCTCCGTGGACGTCGCGTTCACCTCGTACGGGGCCATCCCGTTCGTCGCGGACGCGGAGCGCGTGCACGCCGAGGCGGCCCGAGTGCTGAGGCCGGGCGGCCGGTGGGTGTTCTCCGTGACGCACCCCGTGCGCTGGGCGTTCCCCGACGACCCCACCACCCTGGGCCTCACCGTGCACCGCTCCTACTTCGACCGCCGTCCCTACGTCGAGACCGACGACCAGGGCGACGTGCGCTACGCCGAGTACCACCGCACGGTCGGCGACCACGTGCGCGACGTCGCCGCCGCCGGCCTGCGCCTGCGCGACGTCGTCGAGCCCGAGTGGCCGGGCTGGAACTCCGCGACGTGGGGCGGTTGGAGCCCGGAGCGCGGCGCCGTGCTGCCCGGCACCGCGGTCTTCGTCACGACCAAGGACTGACCCGAGGGCCCGACCGGCTCAGGCGGGCCCGAGGGCCCGGTGCGGCAC
Organism: Isoptericola sp. NPDC056618; assembly: GCF_042792715.1. NCBI lineage: Bacteria > Bacillati > Actinomycetota > Actinomycetes > Micrococcales > Promicromonosporaceae > Isoptericola > Isoptericola sp. NPDC056618. The sequence goes on from NZ_JBHTVZ010000005.1 coordinate 24,047, forward strand.
CCAGCCGGCGCGGCCGTCCCGCGCGACGCACCAGCTCCACCCGGACCCCGGGTCGTCGGCGGTGACCTCGACGGCCTCGCCCGCGGCGACCGCGAGCTCCTGGGTGTCGTACGCCTCGCGGACCACCGCCACCGGACGGGCGTCGTCCAGGTGCCGCGCGGGCACCCACCCGCTGCCGCCGTCGCCCGACGTGACGAACACGAACGCGGGCCAGGTGTCGTCGCGGTCGCCCACCCGCACCGCGTCCCCCGGCGCGACGCGGAGCGGCGCACGGGACGGGATCTCGTGATCGGCGACCACGCGGGCGGGACCGAGATCCATCGCCGTCCTCCCCGTCAGTGCCCGGCGTCGTGCCAGGTCGCCCCCGCGCCGACGGAGACGTCCAGCGGCACGTCCAGCTCCACCGCGGAGCCCATCTGCGAGCGCAGCACGTCCTCCGCCGCCTCGCGCTCCCCCGGCGCCACCTCGACCACCAGCTCGTCGTGCACCTGGAGCAGCAGCCGCGACGCGAGGCCCCGCTCGTCCAGCTCGCGCTGCACGCCGAGCATCGCGACCTTGATGATGTCGGCGGCGCTGCCCTGGATCGGGGCGTTGAGCGCCATGCGCTCGGCCATCTGCCGCCGCTGCCGGTTGTCGCTCGTGAGGTCGGGGAGGTAGCGGCGGCGCCCCAGGATCGTCGCGGTGTAGCCGGTGGCGCGGGCCTCCTCGACCACCCCCGTGAGGTAGTCGCGCACCCCGCCGAAGCGGGTGAAGTAGTCGTCCATCAGCGACTGCGCCTCGCCGGTCGGGATCGTGAGCTGCTGCGACAGCCCGAAGGCGCTCAGCCCGTACGCGAGCCCGTAGCTCATCGCCTTGATCTTCGAGCGCATCTCCGGCGTGACGTCCTCGGGCGCCACCTCGAACACCCGGGAACCGACATAGCGGTGCAGGTCCTCGCCGGAGCGGAAGGCCTCGATCAACCCCTCGTCCCCCGACAGGTGCGCCATGATGCGCATCTCGATCTGGCTGTAGTCCGCGGTGAGCAGCGTCTCGTAGCCCTCGCCGACGCGGAAGGCCCGGCGGATGCGCCGTCCCTCCTCCGTCCGGATCGGGATGTTCTGCAGGTTCGGGTCGGTGGAGCTCAGCCGGCCCGTGGCGGCGATCGTCTGCTGGAAGGTGGTGTGGATCCGCCCGTCGGGCGCCACGGACTTCAGCAGCCCCTCGACCGTCGAGCGCAGCCTCGTCGCGTCGCGGTGCGCCAGCAGGTGCTCCAGGAACGGGTGCTCCGTCTTGACGTACAGGTCCTGCAGGGACGCGGCGTCCGTGGTGTAGCCCGTCTTGATCTTCTTGGTCTTGGGCATCCCGAGCTGGTCGAACAGCACCTCCTGCAGCTGCTTCGGGCTGCCGAGGTTCACCTGCCGGCCGATCACGTCGTAGGCGTCCGCGGCCGCGTCGGCCACCATCGACGCGAACTGCTTCTCGAGCTCCGTGAGGTACTCGACGTCCGCCGCGATGCCCGTGGACTCCATCCGGCCGAGCACGACCGTGAGCGGCAGCTCCAGGTCCGTGAGCAGCCCGGCGGCGCCGCGGTCCTCGAGCTGCCCGGACAGCGCCTGGGCCAGGTCGACCACGGCGGCCGCGCGCACGGCCGCCTGCCGCGCCCGGGGGTCCTCGTCGCCGCCGTCGAGCGCGAGGTCGAGGGCGCCCTGCCCGGCGGCGTCGGGCGCCTCCCCCGCGGACAGCTCCCGCCCGAGCAGGCGCACCGTGAGGTCGGCGAGGTCGTAGCCGCGCTGGTCGGGGTAGCAGAGGTAGGCCGCGAGCTCGGTGTCGAAGGAGACGCCCTGCAGGTCGAGACCGCGCCCGGCCAGCTCGTGCCAGGCGGCCTTGGCACCGTGCACGACCTTCGGCGCCGCCGGGTCGGCGAGCCACGTCGCGAGGGCGCGCTCGTCCTCCGGCGTCACGTCGGCCAGGTCGACGACAGCCGCGGCGGTCTCCCCGTCGTGGTCGTCGGCGAGCGCGACGTCCCAGGCGTCCCCCGCCCCGGGCGTCGGGGTCCCCGTGACCTCGAGCCCGAGAGGACGGCCGGAGCGTGCGGCCAGCCACGCACCGAGCCCGCCCGGCCCGAGCGCCGCGAGCGCGACCTGGACGCCCGCGACCTCGGCCGCCTGGGCGGGCTCCGCGGACGGGTCCGCGGCGAGCAGCCGGTCGCGCAGCGCGCCGAACTGCAGCGTGTCGGAGACCCGGTGCACGGCCTCGCGGTCGAACCCGGCCAGGCCCAGGTCGGCCACCGCGAGCGGCAGCTCCACGTCGTCCAGGAGCCGGTTGAGCTCGCGGTTGAGCCGCACCTGCTCGACGGCCTCCCGCAGGTTCCCCGCCGCCTTGCCCTTGAGCTCGTCGACGTGCTCGAGCAGCGGCTCGAGGCCGCCGTAGGTCGTGACCCACTTGGCCGCCGTCTTGGGGCCGACGCCGGGCACACCCGGCAGGTTGTCGCTCGACTCGCCCACGAGGGCCGCGAGGTCGGGGTACTGCTCCGGCGGCACGCCGTACTTCTCGGCGACGGCCTCGGGGGTCATCCGCGCGAGCTCCGACACGCCGCGCTTCGGGTAGAGCACCGTCACGTCCTCGGTGACGAGCTGCAGCGAGTCCCGGTCGCCCGAGCAGACCAGCACGTCGAACCCGGCCTCGCGGCCCTCGCGGGCGAGCGTGGCGAGGATGTCGTCGGCCTCGATGCCCTCCCGCTGCAGCGCGGGGACGCGCAGCGCCTCGAGGACCTCCTTGATGAGCGGCACCTGCCCGCGGAACACCTCGGGGGTCGCGTCGCGGTTGCCCTTGTACTCGGGGAACCGCTCGGTGCGGAACGTCACGCGGCCGGCGTCGAACGCGACGGCGGCGTGCGTCGGCTGCTCGTCGCGCAGCAGGTTCGTCAGCATCGAGGTGAAGCCGTAGACGGCGTTCGTCACCTGGCCGCTGGACGTCACCAGCGTGTCCGGCAGCGCGAAGAACGCTCGGTACGCCATGGAGTGGCCGTCGATCAGCAGGAGGCGTGGGCGGGTCCCGGTTCGCGCGGAGGTCGTCACGGGTGCCAACCTATCGCCCATGTCTGACACCACCGCCGACGCGCCCCGCTTCCCCCGCACCCTCGAGGAGTGGGCCGCCGCCGCGCGGGGCACGCTCATCGAACGTCTCGGGATCCGGCTCACGGAGGTGGCCGCCGAGCGCACCGCCGGCACCATGCCGGTGGCCGGGAACACCCAGCCGGCAGGGTTGCTGCACGGCGGCGCGACGGCGTCGCTCGCGGAGACGCTCGCCTCCGTCGCCGCGCAGCAGCACGCGGGACCGGCGCGCGCCGCGGTCGGCCTGGAGCTCAACGCGACCCACCACCGCGGTGCGCGGTCCGGGAGCGTCCACGGCGTGGCCACGGCCCTGCACCTGGGGCGGTCGACCGCCGCGTACGAGATCGTCGTCACCGACGACGACGGTCGGCGCGTCTGCACCGCGCGGCTCACCTGCATGATCCTCGACGCCCGCTGAGAGCGGACGGGCGCCGCGCGGGCCGTGGAAGCCCGACGGGCCGGTCAGGAGGGGACGGACTCGCTCGCCGCGTCGTGCCGCGTCGCGACATCCAGGGAGGTCACGCCGTCCGGGCCCTCCACGCCCTCGCCGCGGTCGGCGGCGCGCTCGGCGGCCGCGCGCAGCGCGGCGTCCCGCTCGGCCTGGAAGGCGCGCAGGTCGACCGGGCCGGTGGGCAGACCCGCGGCCCGCGCCCGGCGCCGACGGGCGACGAGATCCTCGATCGCCGCGCGGGTCGCCTCGCGGCGCCCCGCCCGGGCCGCCGTGCGCGTCCCGCGGGGGTTCTCCTGGACCAGCCGGCGCTGCAGCGTCGCCGTGGCGACCACGCGGTGCCCCGACGTGGGGGCGAAGCCCAGCCGGGCGAGGAAGCGGTGCATGCCGCGGGCGCCCGGGGCCGGCGCGCAGTAGACGTTCTCGGCGCCCCGCTCCCCCGCGACGGCGGCCGCGGCCGCGAGGAGCGCGTGCCCGACGCCGCGGCGGCGGGCGGACGGGCTGACGAAGACGGCGTCGACGTACAGGCTCGTGGTCGTCGCGAACAGCAGCGGGTCGATGACGCGCAGCACGGCGAACCCGCAGATCTCGCCCTCGTGGCTCGCGACGAGCACCTGCCCGCCCGCACCCAGCAGCACGCTCAGGTGCTCCAGGAGGCGAGAGGCGTCCGAGGGGGTTCCCTGCGCGGCCGACGGCGACTCCTCGACGGCACGCTCCGCGAGGCGCGCGACGTCGACCATGTCGTCCTGCTCGACCGGCCGGACCTCGACCGCTGCACGCATCGGCACCTCCTCGACGAATGACCGTCCCCGTCCCGGGCGGGGTGGGAGCCTTCCCACCCCGATCCCGAGGGCCGCCCCGGCAGCCCCGGGGTCACGGTCGTTGAAGCATGAATATCACAGATTGGTCACGACACCCAGGCGACGATAGCGACCCCGTCGCCCTCGCACAATGGGCAGTGGCCCGGTCGCAGGACTCCTCCTGCGACCGGGCCACCGTGGTGCGGATCAGGCTCCGCCGACCTGCTCGATGACGGCGTCCGCGACCTCGCGCATCGTGAGGCGACGGTCCATCGACGTCTTCTGGATCCAGCGGAAGGACTCCGGCTCGCTCAGACCCATCTTGGTCATGAGGAGGCCCTTCGCGCGGTCCACGCGCTTGCGGGTCTCGAACCGCTCGGTGAGGTCGGCGACCTCGGCCTCGAGCGCCCCGATCTGCTGGTAGCGGGAGATCGCGATCTCCACCGCCGGGAGCAGGTCCGCCGGCGTGAAGGGCTTGACGACGTAGGCCATCGCGCCGGCGTCGCGCGCCCGCTCGACGAGCTCGGTCTGGGAGAACGCCGTGAGCAGGACGACCGGGGCGGCGTGCGCCTTGCCGATCCGCTCGGCCGCCGAGATGCCGTCCAGCTCGGGCATCTTGACGTCCATGACGACGACGTCGGGCTTGAGCTCGGTGGCGAGCCGCACCGCGGTCTCGCCGTCGCCCGCCTCGCCGACGACGTCGAAGCCCGCCTCGCGGAGCGTCTCGACGACGTCCATCCGGATGAGCGCCTCGTCCTCGACGACGACCGCGCGACGCGCGGGTCGCTCCGGCGTCTTCGGGGCCTCGGGCTCCTGGTCGATCAGGGGCGGCAGGTCGAGCGGCACCGTCGCCTCGGGCTTCGCGTCGTGGGGCTTCTCGTCGGTCACCCGTCCATCCTAGTGGTCGCGCGGGGGCGCCGCGTCCCGTGCCGGGTGTGACGAGTGCGACGGCGCGGCCCGCCGACCGGCGGTCGGACGGTTCGGTCGCCGCCCCGCGCGCGTGGTTGGATGGGCCGCGCGCCCCGGTAGCCCAACCGGCAGAGGCAATCGGCTCAAACCCGATCCAGTGTGGGTTCGAATCCCACCCGGGGCACCTCCGCGTCCGCGCGACGCCCCCACGCCACCCCACGACCCGGACTCCGGCGCGATCCCTTGCCGCCGTCCCGCCGTGTCGGTAACTTTCAGGATCAAGTCCCTTCGGGGCAACCCTTGACCGCTCCGCACGTGTCCGGCGTCGCCGCTCCTCCGCAACGAGGCGGGGGGCGACGACCCCATCGCGACGGCGACGACGCCGGCGCGCCCCCTGGCAGGACGACCGGCCACGGCCACCGACCGCGACGAAGCGGTCCACGGGTCGCCCTGCAGCAGCACGAGGCAGGAAGGACCACCTGACGATGCGCGACGACCACACCGCCGTCGGACCCACCCCACGGGAACCACGGGGACCACGGTTCGACCGGCGCCACCTCCTCACCGGCAGTCTCCTGGGCGCGGCGAGCGTCCCGTTCGCGGCGGCTGCCGCGCAGGCGGCGCCCCGCCGTGCCGCGGCCCCGGCGTCCGCCGGGCTCCCCGCCCGCCCCGTCGTCCCCGGTGCCGACCGCGCGCACGCCGACGGCTGGTCGGTCCTCGCGGGCGACCGGGTCGGCGTGATCACCAACCCCACCGGCGTGCTGCGCAGCCTGCGCAACGTCGTCGACGAGATGCACGAGTCCGGCGCCGTCGACCTCGTCGGGGTCTTCGGCCCCGAGCACGGCTTCCGCGGGACGGCCCAGGCCGGCGGCTCGGAGGGCACGTTCGTCGACGAGCGCACCGGGCTGACCGTCTACGACGCCTACGGGGCCGGCGTCACGAAGATGACCGAGATGTTCCGGGCCGCGGAGGTGGAGACCGTCGTCTTCGACATCCAGGACGTCGGCGCCCGCTTCTACACGTACATCTGGACGATGTGGACGGCGATGCAGGCCGCCGTCGCGACGGGCTCCCGCTTCGTCGTGCTCGACCGGCCCAACCCGGTGGGTGGCACGGCACGCGGCCCGATGATGACCGCCGGGTTCACGTCGGGCGTCGGGGCCAAGGAGATCGTGCAGGCCCACGGCATGACCGTCGGGGAGCTCGCCCGGTTCTTCGACGGCGAGTTCCTGCCCGACGTCGTCGGCGCGCGCCTGGACCGGCTCGACGTCGTCGAGGTCGCCGGCTGGCGGCGCGACGTGACCTTCGCGGGCACCGGGCTCGACTTCGTCATGCCCAGCCCGAACATGCCGACCCCGGACACGGCCCTCGCCTACCCCGGGACCTGCATGTTCGAGGGGACGAACCTGTCCGAGGGGCGAGGCACCACCCGCCCCTTCGAGCTGATCGGCGCGCCGTACGTCGACCACCGCTGGGCGGCCGCCCTCACGGACGCCGGCCTGCCGGGCGTCCTGTTCCGGGAGGCGTACTTCAACCCGACCTTCAACAAGCACGCCGGCACCGTGTGCGGCGGCGTCCAGGTCACCGTCGACGACCCGGCCCGGTTCGACCCGGTGCGCACCGGGGTCGCGATGCTCGTGGCGGCGGCATCCCTGTACCCCGAGTTCGCCTGGCGCGAGGACGCGTGGGACCCCGAGCGGCCCTTCTGGATCGACAAGCTCACCGGCTCGCCGCGCCTGCGGCAGCAGATCGACGCGGGGGCCACCACCGACGACGTCGTCGGCGCGTGGCTCGACGAGCTGGCGGACTTCGACCGGCGTCGTCAGCAGTACCTGATCTACCGCGGGCCGCGGTCGTGAGCGCCGCCCTGCGACGCAGGCCGCGCCAGGGCCGCGTGGCGACCGCGGCCGTGCTCGCGGCAGGCCTGGTCGCGGTCCCGCTCGTCCACGCCACCTCGGCGTCCGCCGACCCGCGCGGGCCCGCGGTGGGCTTCATGCCGCCGTCGACCACGCTCGCCGCGGCCGACCCGGCGGACGTCGGGCTCGACCCGGCGCCGATCGAGGAGGCCGTCGCGCAGGTCCGCGCGCACGAGGTGCCGGTGGGCTCGGCGGCCTACCCGCTCTACCCGGGGGCCGTCGGCCTCATGGGGTACCAGGGGAAGGTCGTGCGCACCGACGCCAGCGGCTGGGCCGTCGCCTACGGCGACGAGGGCGTCGCCCTGCCCACCGACGAGCGCGTGCCGATGCGTGAGGAGACCATCTTCGACCTCGCCTCGGTGTCGAAGCTGTTCACCTCGATCGCGGTCGTCCAGCTGGTCCAGGAGGGCCGCGTCGCGCTCGACGAGCCGCTCGCCACCTACCTCCCCGAGTTCGCCGCCGGCGGCAAGGAGGAGGTGACCGTGCGACAGCTGCTCACCCACACCTCGGGCTTCGTGTCGTGGCTGCCGCTGTGGAGCGCCTACCCCGACCCGGAGTCCCGGATCGCCGCGGTGATGGCGCAGCCCCTCGACGCGCCGCCGGGGACGCGCTACCTGTACAGCGACCTCAACCTCATCAGCCTCGGCGTGCTCGTCGAGCGCCTGCGGGGCGCGCCGCTCGACCAGGTCGTGGCCGACCGGATCACCGATCCGCTCGGGATGACGGACACCGGGTACAACCCGACCGCCGTGGAACGTACGGCGGCGACGGAGTACCAGGCCAGCCCGCCGCGCGGCGTCGTCCGGGGCGAGGTGCACGACGAGAACGCCTGGTCCCTGGGCGGGGTCGCCGGGCACGCCGGCGTGTTCTCGACGGCCGGGGACCTGGCGATCCTGTCCCAGGCCCTGCTCAACGGCGGCCGGTACGGCAAGGCCCGCATCCTGTCCCCCGCGTCGGTGCGCCTCATGGTCACCGACCTCAACGGCGCCTTCCCCGGGGACGCCCACGGGCTCGGCTTCGAGCTCGACCAGCGGTGGTACATGGACGCGATGTCGGGGCCGCGCACGGCCGGGCACACCGGGTACACGGGCACGTCGATCGTCATCGACTTCGACACGCACTCGTTCGCGATCCTGCTGACCAACCGCGTGCACCCGTCGCGCGACTCGGGCAGCATCAACCCGGCGCGGCGCGAGTGGGCGAGCGGCCTGGCCCGCGCCCAGGGGATCGAGCCCCGGCGCGGCGCGGACGCCTGGTTCTCGGGCGACGAGAACGCCACGACGTCGACGCTCACCGCCTCGCTCGACGTGCCCGCGAGCGGGGGCCGCCTGGCGTTCGACCTCTACCTCGACACGGAGGAGACCGACCTGCTGCACCTGGAGACCTCCGCCGACGGCGGGACGACCTGGGCGCCGCTGCCCTTCACCGTGCGGGACCGCGGCCCGGCCGAGCACCCCGACGGCACGGCGTCGGGCTCGGGCACGCGGCGCTGGACGCAGGCCCGGGCACAGCTGCCTCCGGGCGACCTGGAGCTGCGCTGGCGCGTCGTGACCGACCCGCTCTACCTCGGCCGCGGCGTCCTGGTCGACGACGTCGTCGCCCGCGCCCCCGGCTCCCTCCTGCTGGACGGCGAGGCGACGCCCGAGGCGTTCCGGCCCGACGGCTGGCGCCTCGTGAGCCGCTAAGCCCCCGCCCGGGAACGCCGGGTACGACGACGCCGGGGGCGTGCGGCAGGCAGAACCTGCCGCACGCCCCCGGCGTGCCGGCGCGAGACGGAGCCGCCTCGCGCAGGTGCGATCAGACGTCGGAGTGGCTGCCGACCTGGTGCACGAGGATCGAGTTCGTCGTGCCGGGCACGCCCACCGGGGCGCCGGAGACGATCACGACGCGGTCGCCGGGCTCGGCGAGCCCGTTGGCGCGCAGCGTGGAGTCCACCTGGCCGACCATCGCGTCGACGCTGTCGACCTTCGGCACCTGGTAGGTGGTGGTGCCCCAGGTGAGCGCGAGGACGTTGCGCACGCTCTCCTCCGGCGTGAAGGCCAGCAGCGGGATGCCCGAGCGCAGGCGCGACATGCGCTTGGCCGAGTCGCCCGACTGCGTGAACGTCACGAGGTACTTGACCCCGAGCGTCTCGCCGATCTCGGCGGCCGCACGGGTGATGACGCCGCCGCGGGTGTGCGGCGAGGAGCCCAGGGGGGCGATGCGCTCGCGACCCATCTCCTCGGTCGCCTCGATGATCCGGGCCATCGTCTGGACTGTGATGATCGGGTAGTCGCCCACGCTGGTCTCGCCCGAGAGCATGACCGCGTCGGCGCCGTCGAGCACCGCGTTGGCGCAGTCGGAGGCCTCGGCGCGCGTCGGCGTCGGGCTCGTGGTCATCGACTCCAGCACCTGCGTGGCGACGATGACGGGCTTCGCGTTGCGGCGGGCCAGCTCGACGATGCGCTTCTGCACCAGCGGGACCTGCTCCAGCGGCATCTCCACGGCGAGGTCGCCGCGCGCCACCATGAAGCCGTCGAAGGCCGCGACGACCTCCTCCAGGTTCTCCACCGCCTGCGGCTTCTCGATCTTGGCGACGACGGGGACCGTGCGGCCCTCCTCCGCCATGATCGCCGCGACGTCGTCGTAGTCCTTGGCGGACCGCACGAACGACAGCGCGATGATGTCCGCGCCCATGCGCAGCGCCCAGCGCAGGTCGTCGGTGTCCTTCTCCGACAGCGCCGGCACGGAGACCGCGACGCCGGGGAGGTTGATGCCCTTGTTGTTCGAGACCGGGCCGGCGACCTCGACGGTCGTGACGACGCGCGGGCCCTCGACGGCGGTGACGCGCACGCGCACCTTGCCGTCGTCGATGAGGAGCGGGTCGCCGACGCGGGCGTCGCCCGCCAGACCCTTGTGGGTCGTCGAGACGAGCTCCTTGGTGCCCTCCACGTCCTCGGTGGTGATGGTGAACGTGTCACCCTCGTTGAGGTAGTGCTTCTGGTCGCCCGCGAACCGGCCGAGCCGGATCTTCGGGCCCTGGAGGTCGACGAGGACTGCGACGTTGCGGCCGGACTCCTTCGCCGCCTCTCGGACACCGTGGTAGACGGCCTCGTGCTCCGCCTGCTCTCCGTGGCTCCGGTTGATCCGGGCCACGTCCATGCCCGCGTCGACCAGCTCACGGAGCTTGGTCGGGGACGCCGTCGCGGGTCCGATGGTGCACACGATCTTCGCTCTGCGCATGTCTCCAGCCTCGTCGTCGATCCGCCCCGGCGCGAGCCGGGGCGGGGCCCGGGTGCCCGAACGGCACCCGGGTACTGCTTCGTCGTTGTTCTTCTTATCCTCGCAGCGCGACCGTCCGCGGGCCGACCGGCGCGGGCAGCTCGGAGCTGCCCTGCAGGTAGGCGTCCACGGCGGCCGCCGTCGCGCGGCCCTCGGCGATCGCCCAGACGATCAGCGACTGCCCGCGGCCCGCGTCACCCGTCGCGTACACGCCGGGCAGGCTGGTGGCGTAGTCGTCGCCGCGCCGCACCAGCCCGCGCGTCGTGAGCTCCGCGCCGGTCTGGGTCACCAGCTCGTCGGTCTCCGGGCCGGTGAACCCCATCGCGATGAGGACCAGGTCCGCCGGGATCTCCCGCTCGGTGCCCTCCTTGGGCACCCGCCGGCCGTCCGGCAGGTACTCGGTCTCGGCGACCTTCAGGGCCCGGACGTTCCCGTCCTCGCCGCCCACGAACTCTACCGTCGAGGCCAGGTAGCTGCGCTCCCCGCCCTCCTCGTGGGACGTCGAGACCTCGAAGACGATCGGGTCGGTCGGCCACGGCTGGCTCGCCGGCCGCTCGAGCGGCGGCTTCTTGCCGATCGCCAGGGTCGTGACGCTGGCCGCGCCCTGCCGCAGCGACGTGCCGAGGCAGTCCGAGCCGGTGTCGCCGCCGCCGATGATCACGACGTGCTTGCCCGCGGCCGACGGCGCGCCGTCGACGGGGTTCCCCGCCGCGGCCTTGTTCGCCGGGGTGAGGAAGTCCATCGCGAAGTGCACGCCGCCGAGGTCGCGGCCCGGCATCGCGAGCTCGCGCGGCACCGTGGCGCCGGTGGCCAGGACCACGGCGTCGAACCGGCGGCGCAGCGCGTCCCAGGTGATGTCGCGGCCGATGGCGACGCCCGGGCGGAAGCGGGTGCCCTCGGCCTCCATCTGCTCGAGCCGCCGGTCGATGTGCAGCTTCTCGAGCTTGAAGTCGGGGATGCCGTAGCGCAGCAGCCCGCCGATCGCGTCGTCGCGCTCGTACACGACGACCGTGTGGCCGGCGCGCGTGAGCTGCTGGGCGGCGGCCAGGCCCGCCGGGCCCGACCCGACGACGGCCACGGTCGAGCCCGTGAGCCGCTGGGGCACCTGCGGCGTCACCAGGCCACGCTCGAACGCCTCGTCGATGATCGAGACCTCGACGTTCTTGATCGTCACCGCGGGCTGGTTGATGCCCAGCACGCAGCTCGTCTCGCACGGTGCCGGGCAGACGCGTCCGGTGAACTCCGGGAAGTTGTTGGTCGCGTGCAGGCGCTCGATCGCGTCGGCCCACTGGTCGCGCCACACCAGGTCGTTCCACTCGGGGATGAGGTTCCCCAGCGGGCAGCCCTGGTGGCAGAACGGGATGCCGCAGTCCATGCAGCGGCCCGCCTGCTCCTTGAGGAACGGCTGCCCGTCCTCGCGGTGGGCGTGCGTGTCCTTCCAGTCACGCAGCCGCACCTCGACGGGGCGGTTCGGCGGGAGCTCGCGCTCCCGCACCTTCAGGAATCCGCGGGGGTCAGCCACGCGCCACCTCCATGATCTGCTCCCACATCGCCGGGTCGAAGTCGTCGCCCTCGCCCAGCGTCTTCCCTGCGGCCTCGGCGTCGGCCAGCGCGGCGCGCACGCGGGCCCAGCCCGCGGGCAGGACCCGCGAGAAGCGGGCCCGGGCGCCGTCGTCCCCGAGGAGCTCGGCCGCCACGGGCGAGCCGGTCTCCGCCAGGTGCCGTTCCAGCAGGCCGCGCACGCGGTCCCAGTCGGCGTCGTCCAGCGCGCCCACCTCGAGCTCGCCGCTCTTCACCGCCTGGATGTTCATCGCGACGTCGCGCAGGTTGAGCACGTACGCCACGCCGCCCGACATGCCGGCGCCGAAGTTGCGGCCCGTGGGGCCGAGCACCAGCACGGTCCCGCCGGTCATGTACTCGCAGCCGTGGTCGCCCACGCCCTCGGTCACCAGCGTCGCGCCGGAGTTGCGCACGGCGAAGCGCTCGCCCACGCGGCCCCGGAGCAGGATCTCGCCCGACGTCGCGCCGTAGCCGATGACGTTGCCCGCCACGACGTTCGCGGCGCCCTCGAGCACCGCCGACCGGTCGGGGCGCACGACGATCCGGCCGCCCGACAGGCCCTTGCCGACGTAGTCGTTGGCGTCGCCGTACAGGCGCAGCGTGACGCCGCGCGGCAGGAACGCGCCGAGCGACTGGCCGGCGGAGCCCGTGAGCGTCACGTCGATCGTGTCGTCGGGCAGCCCGGCACCGCGGTACCGCTTGGTCACCTCGTGGCCGAGCATCGTGCCGACCGTGCGGTTGACGTTCCGGACCGGCGCCTCGATCCGCACGGGGAGCGCGTCCTCGAGCGCGGGGCGTGCCTTCTCGATCAGCTGGTTGTCCAGCGCCTTGGCCAGGCCGTGGTCCTGGGTGGCCACCTGGTGCAGCGTCGTGCCCGGCGCCGCCTCGGGCGCGGCGAGCACGGGCGCGAGGTCCAGGCCCTGCGCCTTCCAGTGGTCGACGGCCTTGCGCGTGTCGAGGGCCTCGACGTGCCCGACGGCCTCCTCGATCGAGCGGAAGCCGAGCGAGGCGAGGTGCTCGCGCACCTCCTGCGCGATGAACTCGAAGAAGTTCACGACGAACTCCGGCTTGCCCGTGAACCGCTTGCGCAGCTCCGGGTTCTGCGTCGCCACGCCCACCGGGCAGGTGTCCAGGTGGCAGACCCGCATCATGACGCAGCCCGAGACGACCATCGGCGCCGTGGCGAAGCCGAACTCCTCGGCCCCGAGCAGCGCCGCCACGACGACGTCGCGACCGGTCTTCATCTGCCCGTCCACCTGCACGACGATGCGGTCGCGCAGGTTGTTGAGCACGAGCGTCTGCTGGGTCTCGGCGAGGCCGATCTCCCAGGGCGTGCCCGCGTGCTTGAGCGACGTCAGCGGGCTCGCGCCCGTGCCGCCGTCGTGCCCCGAGATGAGCACCACGTCCGCGTGCGCCTTGGACACGCCCGTCGCCACGGTGCCGACGCCGAACTCGGAGACGAGCTTGACGTGCACGCGCGCCGCCGGGTTGGCGTTCTTGGCGTCGTGGATGAGCTGCGCGAGGTCCTCGATCGAGTAGATGTCGTGGTGCGGCGGCGGCGAGATGAGGCCCACGCCGGGCGTCGAGTGCCGGGTCTTGGCGACCCACGGGTACACCTTGGGCCCGGGCAGCTGGCCGCCCTCGCCCGGCTTGGCGCCCTGGGCGAGCTTGATCTGGATGTCGTCGGCGTTCGTGAGGTACTCGCTCGTCACGCCGAACCGGCCGGACGCGATCTGCTTGACCCGCGAGCGGCGCTCCGGGTCGTACAGGCGCTCCGGGTCCTCGCCGCCCTCGCCGGTGTTGGACCGGCCGCCCAGGCGGTTCATGGCGATCGCGAGCGTCTCGTGCGCCTCCGCGGAGATCGACCCGTACGACATCGCGCCGGTGTTGAACCGCTTGACGATCTCCTCGACCGGCTCGACCTCGTCGATCGGCACCGGCTCGCGGTCCGGGGTGAAGCGCAGCAGGCCCCGGAGCGTCATGAGCCGGCGGGACTGCTCGTCCACGCGGCGCGTGTACTGGCGGAAGATGTCCATCCGCCCGGTGCGGGTCGCGTGCTGCAGCCGGAAGACGGTCTCGGGGTCGAAGAGGTGCTCCTCCCCGTCCCGGCGCCACTGGTACTCGCCGCCGCTGGTCAGGCGCTGGTGGGCCGCGTGGTTGCCCGACGCCGGGTACGCCTCCGCGTGCCGCGCCGCGACCTCGGCCGCGATGACGTCCAGGCCGATGCCGGCCAGGCGGCTCGTCGTGCCGGTGAAATAGTCCTCGACCAGCTCGTGCGAGAGCCCGACGGCCTCGAAGATCTGCGCGCCGCGGTAGGACATGATCGTGGAGATGCCCATCTTGCTCATCACCTTGAGCACGCCCTTGCCGAGCGCGGTGATGAGGTTGGCGACGGCCGCCTCCGGCGTGACGGCGAGGTAGCCGCGCAGCGCGAGGTCCTCCACCGTCTCCATGGCGAGGTACGGGTTCACCGCGGCCGCGCCGTAGCCGATGAGGAGCGCGACGTGGTGCACCTCGCGCACGTCGCCGGCCTCCACGACCAGCGAGATCCGGGTGCGCGTGCCCTGCCGCAGCAGGTGGTGGTGCACGGCGCTGGTCAGCAGCAGCGACGGGATCGGCGCGAGCTCCGAGTCGGAGTCGCGGTCGGACAGCACGACGTGCGTCACGCCCGCCGCGATGTCCGCGTCGACCTGGGTGAAGATCTCCTCGAGCCGGGCCTGCAGCGCCTTGCCGCCGCCGGACACCTCGTAGAGGCCGCGCACGATGCCGGCGCGGAACTCGCCCTCCAGCCGCGGGTCGCGGTCGATGCGCACGATCTTGGCGAGCTCGTCGTTGTCGAGCACGGGGAACGGCAGGTCGAGCTTGCGGGCGTGGCTCGCGACCTCCTCCAGGAGGTTCGGCTCCGGGCCGATCGTGCTGTCGATCGCGGTGACGAGCTGCTCGCGGATCGAGTCCAGCGGCGGGTTCGTCACCTGGGCGAACATCTGCGTGAAGTAGTCGAACAGCAGCCGGGGGCGGCTCGACAGGACGGCGATCGGCGTGTCCGAGCCCATGGCCCCGAGCGCCTCCGCGGCGGTGTCGGCCATCGGCGTGAGGAGGATCTTCAGCTCCTCGGTGGTGTACCCGAAGGCGCGCTGCCGCCGCTGGACGGACGCGGGCGAGTGCGCGACGTGCTCGCGCTCCGGCAGCGAGTCCAGCGTGATCGTGTTGCCGGCGATCCACTCGCCGTACGGCCGCTGGGCGGCGAGCTGCGACTTGAGCTCGTCGTCCTCCACGATCCGGCCCTGTGCCGTGTCGACGAGGAACATGCGCCCCGGCTCGAGGCGCCCCTTGCGCACGATCGTCGCGGGGTCGAGGTCCAGGACCCCGGCCTCCGACGCGAGCACGACGAGGCCGTCCTCCGTGACCCAGTAACGGCCCGGCCGCAGGCCGTTGCGGTCGAGGACCGCGCCGATGAGGGTGCCGTCGGTGAACGTGAGGCAGGCGGGCCCGTCCCACGGCTCCATGAGGTTCGCGTGGTACTGGTAGAACGCCCGCCGGGCCGGGTCCATCTCGGCGTGGTTCTCCCACGCCTCCGGGACCATCATCAGCACGGCGTGCGGCAGCGAGCGGCCGGACAGGTGCAGCAGCTCCAGCACCTCGTCGAAGCTGGCCGAGTCGCTCGACCCCTCCGTGCACACGGGCAGCAGCGGCTTCAGGTCGCCGAGCACCTCGCTGGCCATGGTGCTCTCGCGGGCGGCCATCCAGTTGCGGTTGCCGCGCACCGTGTTGATCTCGCCGTTGTGCGCCACGAGCCGGAACGGCTGCGCCAGCGGCCACGACGGGAAGGTGTTCGTGGAGAACCGCGAGTGGACCAGCGCGATCTCGGACGCGTAGCGCGGGTCGCTCAGGTCCGGGAAGAACGGCTCGAGCTGCGCCGTCGTGAGCATGCCCTTGTAGGTCAGGGTGCGGCTCGACAGCGAGGCGAGGAACAGGTCGAGCTCGTTCTGCGCGCGCTTGCGCAGGCGGTAGGTGCGGCGGTCGAGCTCGAGACCCGACAGCTCGCGCGACGGGTCCGCCACGACGACCTGCCGGAACAGGGGCATCGAGGCACGCGCCGTCGGGCCGACGAGGTCGGCCGTGACCGGCACGTCGCGCCAGGCGAGGACGTCGAGCTTCTCCTCCGCGGCGATCGCCTCGAACCGGCGCGCGGCCGCGTCGGCCTCGGCGACGGCCTGGGGCAGGAACGCCATGCCGATCGCGTAGTGCCCGGCGGGCGGGAGCTCGGCGGCGACGACGTCACGGACGAAGGCGTCCGGGATCTGCGTGAGGATCCCGGCCCCGTCCCCGCTGTTCTCCTCCGCGCCGACCGCTCCGCGGTGGTCGAGGTTCAACAGGGCGGTCAGGCCCGCGTCCACGATGTCGCGGCCGGGCGTCCCGCGCAGGGTCGCGACGAACGCGACACCGCACGCGTCGTGCTCGGACGCGGGGTCGTAGAGGCCCTGGGCCGAGGGCCGCGCGACCCGATGCTGCGGCGTGGTCATCAACACCGTCCTCCTGCACGCCCGCACGCGGGCGCGTCATGCTCAAAGGTGGTCGGGACATCGTCGGCCCGTCGGAAACATAGGCGGCCCCGCCCGGGTGGTGTCCCGGTGGGAGTCGCCTCAGGCGCGGTCGGCCGGTCCCTGGTCGGGACCGGGTCCTCCCGCGTCCGCACGGTGCGGTCCGGCGCCGCTGTCGCGGCCGTCGTCCCGGCCGGAGGCGCCTGCGGCGGCCCCGGCGTGCGCGGTGCTCATGGTGTCAAGCTCAGTGTCGGACTCGATGTCAGGCTCGGTCGTCTGCTCGGTGCCCTGCCGGTCGCGGCTGCGGCCGGGAAGCTCCACCCCGTCCTCACGTTCCGGGTAGCGCCTGCCGATGACGACGAAGGCGACGAGGGCACCCAGGCCCACGACGATCGACGTCCACACGTTCAGACGCAGCCCGAGCACGTGCTCGGCGGTGTCGATGCGGAGCATCTCGATCCACACCCTGCCCAGAGTGTAGAGCGCGACGTAGGCCCAGAATACCCGCCCATGACCGAGCCTGTACCGGCGGTCGAGCCAGACGAGAAGTGCGGCCGCCCCGAGGTTCCAGAGCAGCTCGTACAGGAACGTGGGGTGGAACAGGGTGCCCGTCGCGAACGCCGTGCCGGTGTCCGCGTTGAGCCGCTCGATCACCCCCGGGGAGACCTCGAGCCCCCAGGGCAGCGTCGTAGGCGCCCCGAACAGCTCCTGGTTGAACCAGTTGCCCAGGCGCCCCACCGCCTGCGCGACGAGCAGGCCGGGGGCCAGCGCGTCCGCGAACGAGCTCAGGCGCACCCCCTTGCGGCGGCAGCCGATCCAGGCGCCGACGGCGCCGAGCGCCACCGCACCCCAGATCCCGAGGCCGCCCTCCCAGACGTACAGGGCGCGCACGGGGTCGCCGCCCTCGCCCCAGTACGGCTCGGGCGTGCTGATCACGTGGTACAGCCTGCCGCCGACGATGCCGAACGGCACCGCCCAGAAGGCGATGTCCAGGACGTCGTCCGGGTCGCCGCCACGGGCGACCCAGCGCTTGGTGGTGATCCAGATCGCGACGGCGATGCCGGCCAGGATGGCCAGCGCGTACGCGCGGAGCGGCACCGGGCCGAGGTACCACGTGTGCTGCGACGGGCTCGGGATCGCTGCCTGCACCGACGCGGCCGACGCCAGGAGGGTCGCGCTCACGCGCCCGCCCCCGGCCCCCCGCGGGCACGGCGCACGCCGTCGGCGAGGTCCGCCACGGTCGCCCGCAGCGCGTCGAGCCGGTCGACCCAGGGACGGTCGGCCAGCAGCGGGCGCACGAGCGCGGAGCCGACGATGACGCCGTCGGCGAACCGGCCCACCTCGGCGGCCTGGGCGCCCGACGAGACGCCGAGCCCGACGCACACGTGGTCGGCACCCGCCGCGCGGGTGTCGGCGACGAGCTGCTCGGCCCGGTCGCCCACCGAGTCGCGGGTGCCGGTCACGCCCATGGTGGACGCCGCGTAGACGAAGCCGCGCGACGCGCGGGCCGTGAGCGCCAGCCGCTCGGGCGTGGAGCTCGGCGCGACGAGGAAGACGCGGTCGAGGCCGTGCTCCTGCGACGCCGCGATCCAGTCGCCCCCCTCGTCGGGGATGAGGTCGGGGGTGATGAGGCCGGCTCCTCCGGCGGCGGCGAGGTCGCGCGCGAACGCGTCCACCCCGTACCGCAGCACCGGGTTCCAGTACGTCATCACGAGGGCGGGCACGCGCCCGCCGGAGTGCTCGGCGACGGCCTCGACGACGCGCAGCACGTCGCGGACCCGGGTGCCGGCGGCGAGCGCCGCCTCCGCGGCACGCTGGATCACCGGGCCGTCCATCACCGGGTCGGTGTAGGGCACGCCGATCTCGACGACGTCGGCGCCCGCGTCCACGGCCGCGAGGACGGCCTCGATCGAGCGCTCGACGTCGGGGAACCCGGCGGGCAGGTAGCCGACCAGGGCCGCACGGCCCTCGGCCCGGAGGGCGTCGAGGCGCGCGCCGGTGGTCGACCTCGCGGACGGTGCCGCCGCGGGCGAGGTGTCGGTCGTGGCGCTCACTGGTCCCCCTCCGGCGTGGCGTCGGTCTGGTCCTCGTCGAGGAGCCCGAACCACCGCGCCGCGGTGGCCACGTCCTTGTCTCCGCGACCCGACAGGTTCACGAGGATCACCTGGCCGGTCCGGCCTGCCTCCGCCGCCTCGCGCCCCAGGCGCAGGGCGCCGGCGAGCGCGTGCGCGGACTCGATCGCGGGGATGATCCCCTCGGTGCGGCACAGGAGGCGGAAGGCCTCCATGGCCTCGTCGTCCGTCACGGGCTCGTAGGTGGCCCGCCCGAGGTCGTGCAGCCAGGAGTGCGCGGGCCCGACGCTCGGGTAGTCCAGCCCCGCCGAGACGGAGTGGCTCGGCAGGGTCTGGCCGTCGTCGTCCTGCAGCAGGTACGAGCGGGCGCCGTGCAGCACGCCCGGGGCCCCGCCGGAGAAGCGGGCCGCGTGGCGGCCGGACTCGACGCCCTCTCCCCCGGCCTCGAAGCCGTGCAGGGACACGCCCTCGTCGTCGAGGAAGGCGTTGAAGATGCCGAGCGCGTTGGACCCGCCGCCCACGCACGCTGCGACGGCGTCCGGCAGCCGGCCGGTGCGCTCGAGGATCTGCTCGCGCGCCTCCTCGCCGATGATGCGGTGGAACTCGCGCACCATCTCGGGGAACGGGTGCGGGCCCGTGACCGTGCCGAGCAGGTAGTGCGTGCTCTCGACGTTCGCGACCCAGTCGCGCAGCGCCTCGTTGATGGCGTCCTTGAGAGTCCGCGAGCCGATGGTCACGGGCACGACCTCGGCACCGAGCAGCCGCATCCGGGCGACGTTCAGGGCCTGGCGCTGCGTGTCCTCCTCGCCCATGTAGACGACGCACTCGAGGTCGAGCAGGGCGGCCGCGGTCGCCGTGGCGACGCCGTGCTGCCCGGCGCCGGTCTCGGCGATCACGCGGGTCTTGCCCATGCGCTTCACCAGGAGCGCCTGGCCGAGGACGTTGTTGATCTTGTGCGAGCCGGTGTGGTTGAGGTCCTCGCGCTTGAGGAACACCCGGTGGCCGGCCTCCGCGCCCCCGCAGTGCTCCGCGAACCGCGGCACCTCGGTGAGCGGCGACGGGCGGCCCGTGTACTCGCGGTGCAGGCGTGCCAGCTCGTCGGTGAACGCCGGGTCGCCGAGGGCCTTGCGGTACTCGGTCTCGAGCTCGTCGAGCGCGGCGATGAGGGCCTCGGGCACGAAGCGGCCGCCGAACTGGCCGAAGTACGGGCCTTCGACGTCCGCGAGCCGCCCGAGCACCTGGTGCGCCAGGGTCTCGGTCAGGGCCTCCCGTACGGGCTGGTCGGGCACGGGTCCTCCGTCTCTCGTCGGCACCCCACGGCGGACTGCACGAGGGGTCGTCAGAGGGTACCGGTCGCCCGGGCCTCCGCCGCCCGCCGTCCAGGACGCGTCGGGATGGTGTGCCGTGTGGTGTTGTGCCGTGGTCGTGTGACGTGCTGCGGTGGTTACGGCTGGGCGGCCGGGCGGACCGACCACAGCGCGGGGTGCTGGCCGGCCGCGACCAGGTCGGCCACCGACCGGCGCGGGGCCCCGTCGGTCACGAGCGCCTCGCCGACCAGCACGGCGTGCGCGCCGGACCGGGCGTAGTCGAGGACGTCGTGCGGGCCGCGGACGCCGGACTCGGCGACGCGGACGACGTCGTCGGGGATGAGCGGGGCGAGGCGCGCGAAGGTCGTGCGGTCCACCTCGAGCGTCTTGAGGTCGCGGGCGTTCACGCCCACCACGCGCGCCCCGGCGTCGAGGGCGCGACGCACCTCGTCGTCGGTGTGGGCCTCGACCAGCGCCGTCATGCCGAGCGAGTGCACCCGCTCGATCAGGGACGTCAGCACGGTCTGCTCCAGGGCCGCGACGATGAGCAGCACGAGGTCGGCCCCGTGGGCCCGCGCCTCCCACACCTGGTACGGCGTGACGACGAAGTCCTTGCGCAGCACCGGCACGTCCACCCGGGCGCGGACGGCGTCCAGGTCGGCGAGCGAGCCGCCGAACCGGCGCTGCTCCGTGAGCACGGAGATCGCGCTGGCCCCGCCGCTGGCGTACTCCTCGGCCAGGGCGGCCGGGTCGGAGATCGGTGCGAGGTCGCCCTTGCTGGGGCTCGACCGCTTCACCTCGGCGATCACGGCGACGCGATCCTCCGAGAGCAGCCGGCCGCAGCACTCGAGCGCGCCCGGCACGCGGGCCGCCCGCTCCTTGAGCTCGTCGAGCGACGTCCGCGCCTGGCGCACCGCGAGGTCCTCACGGACCCCCGCGACGATGTCCTCCAGGACCGTCATGGTCTGCCTCCCCGTCCCCTGACGCCGCACCGACGTCTGCCTGCCATCGTAGGCCCGTCCGCGGACCGGCCCGGACACGTCTCCGAGCGTGAGACGACGACGGCGCGCCCCCTCGTCGGGAGCGCGCCGTCGTCGCGCCGGCCGGCGGTCGTGGCCGCCGCCGGGAGGGGCTCAGTGGCCGGAGGAGGCCCGGCGCGGCGTCACGCCGTCCTTGGGCTGGCCGAGGCCCATGTTGCGGAGCACGAGGCCGAGCACGAGCGAGGCGGCCACGATCACGGCGCCGACCCAGACCACCGCGTCCGGGACCGGGGGCAGCATCCCGACGGCGCCGACGGCCACGCCCAGCATGATGCCGATCATCGCCGTCCACGCGGCGGTCGTGTGGCCGTGGTTCGTGGGCGGGACGGCCGGGGGCAGGTAGGCGACCTCGGCGTTGCGGTTGTCGGTCATTGGAATGTGATGCCCTTTCGTGACGTGGTGCGCGGTCCAGCCTAGCGGTCCGCGGACGGGTCCGTTCCCCGGGAGAGCGCGTCCCACGCGTCATGGGGGTCGTGCTGACCAGGCGCGTCGGGGTGGTCCCCCGACGGCGCCGACCCGCTGCGGGGGTCCGTGCCGTCCGTGTCGCCGGTGCCGGGTTCGGCGTCGGCGCGCTCGTGGCGCCCGGAGGTGGCTCCCCAGGCGGGTGCGCCGGCCGCCGCGAGCGCCGCGACGAGCACGGCCGCGACGCCCAGCATCGCGGTCAGCCAGGGCCACACGGCGACGGCGACGGGCGACGTGAGGTCGGTCACGCCGGCGGTCGCCGACGCGCCCGACGTCGCGGCGGGGACCGGGTCGAGCAGCACGGCCGCGGCCGAGGCGGTGGCCAGTGCGCCCGCGAGCGCGACCACGACCAGCGCGACCCAGCGCGCCACGCGGCCCGCGATGGCGAGGGCGACGCCGCCCGCCACCACGACGAGCGCGGCCGCGCCGACCGCCGGCGCCGCCGTCGTGCCGGCGACCGCGACGTCCACCGTGGGCTCGAGGGCCGTCGACACCGTCGTGCTCACCCAGGTGGGCGAGGCCGTCGCGAGCGTGAGCCCGCCGACCCCCACCACCGACCACACCGCCCGCGACCGCGCGCGCAGCGGCCCGCGACCCGGCGGGCGACCGCCGTGCCCCTCGTGCGTGGTCCGTGCTGCGTCGTCCATGTCTGCCTGCCCGTCCGTCGTGCTGTCCGTGCCGTGCTCAGAGCGCCCGGAACCGTGCGGCCAGCTGCACCGCGCGTACCGCCGCGGCGGCCTTGTTGCGCGACTCCTCGTACTCGAGCGCGGGCACCGAGTCGGCGACGATGCCGCCGCCGGCCTGCACCCACGCCCGCCCGTCGCGGATGCACGCGGTGCGGATCGCGATGGCCATGTCCATGTTGCCGCCGAAGTCGAGGTAGCCCACGGTGCCGCCGTAGATCCCGCGGGAGGCGGGCTCCAGCTCGTCGATCAGGGCGACGGCCCGCGGCTTGGGCGCCCCCGAGAGGGTGCCCGCGGGGAACGTCGCGCGCAGGGTGTCGAGCGCCGTCGCGCCCGCCCGCAGGCGGCCGACGACGGTGGAGCACAGGTGCATGATGTGGCTGAACCGTCGGGTGGCCATGAACTCGACCACCTCGACCGACGTCGGCTCGCAGACCTTGACGAGGTCGTTGCGCGACAGGTCGACGAGCATGAGGTGCTCGGCGCGCTCCTTCGGGTCGGCGAGCAACTCCTCGCCGAGCGCCACGTCCTCCTCGACCGTCGCCCCGCGCGGGCGCGACCCGGCGATCGGGTACGTGGTCACGTGCCCGTCGGTCACCTTCACCAGCGTCTCCGGGCTGGAGCCGACGACCGAGAAGTCGCGCCCGTCGGGGCCGGTGAGCCGGAAGTAGTACATGTACGGGCTCGGGTTGATGGTGCGCAGCGCGCGGTACACGTCCAGCGGCGCGGCCGGGCAGTCCAGGCCGAGGCGCTGGGACAGCACGACCTGGAACACCTCGCCGTCGCGGATCGCCTCCTGCCCGGTGCGGACGGCGGACTCGAACTCCTCGCGCGTGGAGCGGAACTCCAGGGCGGGCTCGGCCACCTCGTCCGGGCTGCGCAGCACGGTGGGCTGCGGCGGCGCCGGAGTGGCGAGCCGCGCCTGCATCGCGTCGAGCCGGGCGACGGCGTCGGCGTGGGCCTCGTCGACCCGCTCGTCCGTGCCGTCGCCGTTGATGGCGTTGGCGATGAGCCACGCGCAGCCCGTGTGGTGGTCGACCGCCACGAGGTCGGTCGCGAGGCTCAGGGCCACCTCCGGAACGCCGAGCTCGTCGGGCGCGTTCGCGGGGAGCGTCGGCTCCCAGTGCCGCACGACGTCCCAGCCGAGCGCACCCGTGAGCCCGCCGGTCAGCGGGGGCAGCCCCTCGATCGGCGGCGTGCGCAGCGCCTCGAGCGCCGCGCCGAGCACGTCGACGACGTCGCCCTCGCGCGGGATGCCCGCCGGGACGTCGCCGTGCCAGACGGCGCGGCCGTCCTGCGCGGTGAGCGTGGCGCGCGAGTCGACGCCCACGAACGACCAGCGCGACCAGCCGCCGGACGACTCCGCCGACTCGAGCACGAAGGTGCCCGGGCGGTCCTGGCCGAGCGTCCGGTACAGGCCGACCGGGGTGACGTCGTCCGCCAGCACGCGCCGCACCACGGGGATCACGCGGCGGTCGGCGGCCAGCGCGCGGAACGTGCCGAGCCCCGGCCACGTCGCGCCCCACGCCAGGTCCTGCTCCGACGGGCCCGCCACGGGGGCGGGGCGCGGGGCGGGGTGGGGCTGCGCGACGGTGGGCGTGGTCACCGGTCCTCCTGAGGATCGTCGGGCTGGTCGGGGCTGGTCGGGTCGATCTGCTGGGCTGGGTGCGTCGTCGGTGCCGGCGGCAGGGACGAGGGGCGGGATCAGGCGGCCGGCGCGTCGGGGCCGACGACGGCGCCCAGGTCGCCGCCCGCCTCGAAGCAGGTGCGGGTGCCGGTGTGGCACGCGGCGCCGACCTGGTGGACGCGCACGAGCAGGGCGTCGCCGTCGCAGTCCAGCGCGACGGAGCGGACGAGCTGCACGTGCCCGGACGTGTCGCCCTTGCGCCAGTACTCCTCGCGCGACCGGCTCCAGAACGTCACGCGGCCTTCGGTGAGCGTGCGGCGCAGCGCCTCGTCGTCCATCCAGCCGAGCATGAGGACCTCGCCCGTGTCGTGCTGCTGGACGATCGCGGCGACGAGGCCGTGCTCGTCGCGCTTGAGCCGGTCGGCGACCCCCGGGTCGAGCGCGGGCACGGGGGCATCGGTCAGGTCGGGCACCCGTGCATCTTCCCACGCCCGGCGGGGCCGCGGGGCCCCCGTCCGGCAGTCCCGCACCGGCCCGGACGGTCAGCGGGTCTGTGCCACCCAGCTCGCGTGCATCCGCGCGTAGACGCCGCCCGCGGCCGCCAGCTCGGCGTGCCCGCCGACCTCGACCACGCGCCCGTCGTCGACGACGACCACGAGGTCGCTGGCCTCCGCCGTCGAGAGCCGGTGGGCGATCGTGATGGTGGACCGGCCGGAGGTGAGCGAGTCCAGCGCCCGGGCGATCCGCACCTCGGCGGCGGGGTCGACGGCCGACGTGGCCTCGTCCAGCACCAGCAGGTCGGGCGCCGCGAGGTAGGCGCGCGCGATGGCGACGAGCTGCCGCTCCCCCGCGCTCAGCGCCTCGCCGCGCTGGCCGACGGGCGTGTCGAGGCCCTGCGGCAGCCCGGCCACCCAGTCGGTGAGGCCGAGCGCGTCCACGGCCCCGGTGACCCGCGCCCGGGTCTCGGCGGGGTCGGACGGCGGGTCCGGGCGCAGCCCGTAGGCGACGTTCTGCTCCACCGTCCCGTCGAACAGGAAGCCCTCCTGCGGCACGAGCACGACGCGCTCGCGCAACGAGGCGAGCGTCAGCCGGCGCAGGTCGACGCCGTCGAGCAGCACCTCCCCGGCGGTGGGGTCCATGAGGCGGGCGACCAGCTTCGCGACGGTGGTCTTGCCCGAGCCCGTCCGCCCGACGACGGCGACCTTGCGGCGCGCGGGCAGCTCCAGGTCCACCCCGTGCAGCACCTCGGGCCCGTCGGGGTAGGCGTACCGCACCCCGCGCAGCGTCACCGCGGCCGGGCCGCGCGGGCTCGCCGTGGCGTCGTCGGCGTCCGCGACGTCGAGGGGCGTCTCGAGCACCGCGAGCACGCGCCGCCAGCCCGCGACGGCGTTCTGCAGCTCGTTGAGGATCTCCGTGGCCTGCTGCACGGGGCCGGTGAAGAGCTGCACGAGGAACAGGAACGCGACCACCTGGCCCGCGGTCAGGCCGCCGCCGACGCCGAGCAGCGTGCCCACCACCACGACGACGGCGAGCACCAGGTTGGCGACCAGCACGCCGCTCGAGAACACCGACGAGACGAGGAGCTGGGCGCGAGCCTGCGTGGCGCGGGTGTGCTCGACGGCCGCGTCGACCCGGCGTCCGGTCCGCGCCGCCACGCCGTACGCGCGCACCGTCTCCGCGCCCACGACCGCCTCCGAGATCGCGCCGAGCATCGCGCCGACGGCCTGCCGCACCGCCGCGTACGCGCGGTTCACCGTGCCCTGCGCGCGGCGCAGCACCAGGAACAGCGGCACGAAGCACGCCCAGACCACCAGGGTGAGCTGCCACGAGTACACGGCCATGAGCGCGGTGGCCACGAGCACCTGCAGCGTCGACACGAGGAGCTGGATGCCGCCCCACTGGACGAACAGCGAGATCGTGTCGACGTCGGAGGTGACGCGGGACACGAGCGCGCCGCGGCGCTCGGTGCCCTGCGCGAGGGTGGACAGGTCGTGCACGTGCCGGAACGCCTGCACCCGCAGCGCGGCGAGCCCGGCCTCCGTCCGGCGGAACAGGCGGACGTTGACCACCGCGGTGCACAGCCCCGCGACGACGACCGCCCCCGCGGCGAGACCGGTCAGGAGCGCCACCCGACCGGCGTCGGGCCCGCCTCCGGCAAGGATGCCGTCGTCGATCGTGCGCTGCACCGCGACCGGCACGACGACGCGCCCCGCGGCCGCCAGCACGGCGAGCGCGAGGGTGAGCCACAGGCCGTCGACGATCTGCGGCGAGATCTGCACGCCCCGGCGGAGCGTGGCGAGGACGCCCAACTCGCTGGCGGCGGCGATGCGCGTCGTGCTCACGGTGTCCCCTCCAGCTGCTCGTCCCCCGGCAGCCGCTCCCCGGCGGCCGCCTCGTCCGCGAGCTCGCGCGCCCGGCGCTCCGTCTCCTGCTCGTACGCGGTGGCGAGCGCGCGGTAGCCCGGGTCCCGGGCCAGCAGGTCGGCGTGCGGCCCGACGTCGACGACGCGGCCGCCCTCGAGGTGCACGACGACGTCCGCGAGCGCCACCGACGACATGCGGTAGGCGACCATGACGACGGTCGTGCCCGGTGCGTCGCCCCCGCCGCCGCGCGCCGACGCGAGGGAGCCGAGGATCTCCGCCTCGACGCGCGGGTCCACCGCGGACGTGGCGTCGTCGAGCACGAGCAGCCGGGGCCGGCGGACCAGCGCCCGCGCGACGGCGAGCCGCTGCCGCTGCCCGCCGGACAGGTTGGCCCCTCGCTCGCCCAGGGGCGCGTCGAGCCCGCCGGGCAGCGCGCGCGCGACGTCGTCGACGCGGGCGACACGCAGCGCCTCCCAGACCTCGGCGTCGTCGGGGGCGCCGTCGTCGCCCGGGTCGGTGAGGGTCACGTTGGCGCGGACCGTGTCCTCGAAGACGAACGTCTGCTGCGTCACGAGCGCCACCTGGGCGGGGATCTCGCCCGCGGCGAGGTCGCGGACGTCCGCGCCGTCGAGCAGCACCCGGCCGCGGCTCGTGTCGCTGAGGCGCGCCAGCAGCGACACGAGGGTCGTCTTGCCCGCGCCGGTGCTCCCGACGACGGCGACCGTGCTCCCGGGCGCCACGTCGAGGTCGACGCCGTCGAGCAGGGTGACCGTCGTGCCGGCCGCCGGGACGTCGACGCCGACGCCCTCGAGGCGCACCGCCAGGCCGCCCGCCGCGTGCGGGAGCGCCTGCGTGCCCGGGACCAGCGTCGACGGGGCGTCGAGGATGCCCGCGATCCGGTCGTAGCCGACGAGGGCGCGCGGCAGCTCGCCGAGCACCCAGCCGAACGCGCGCACCGGCACCGCCATGACCGTCAGCAGGTAGGCCGCCGTCACGACGTCGCCCGCGTCGACGGCCCCGGTGGCCGCGCGCCAGGTGCCCACGCCGAGCACGGCCAGCGTGCCGAGGGAGGGCAGCAGCTCGATGACCGGGTCGAAGACGGCCCGGACGGTGCCGACGCGCACGTTCGCGGCACGCAACGCGTCCGTACGCTCGGCGAACCGACGCTCCTCGCGGTCCGCGGTGCCGAGCGACGTGACGAGCAGCGCGCCCTCGAAGGACTCGTGCGCGACGTCGGCCACCTCGGCCCGCAGCTGCTGCGCCCGCGTCACGGCGGGCGTCATGTGCCGCTGGAAGACGACGTTCGCGGCGATCGCGGCGGGCACGACCAGCAGGGCGGCGACGGCCAGCCACACGTCGACGGCGAGGAGCATCCCCGCGGCGACCCCGATCATCACCACGACGCCGAGCGCGAAGGGCAGGGGGTTGAAGACTCCGGTGGCGGCCTCGACGTCGGCGCTCGCCGCGGACAGCAGCCGGCCCGCGGGGTGCGCGCGGTGCCACGACACGGGCAGGCGCAGGTACTGCCGGGACAGCCCGCGCCGGTGGTGCGCCTGGATCGCCGCGAACCCGTAGCCGGCCCAGATGCGCCGACCGGCGACGCCGAGAGCGAGGGTGAGCGCCACCGCGGCGAGCACGAGCCCGGCGACCCAGATGCGCGAGCGCGCGTCGGGGTCGCCCGCGATCGCGGGGACGACGACCGCGTCCGTGGCCCAGCCCACGGCGCGGCTCACCGCGACGGTGGCGGCGCCGAACACCGCGGACGCGCCCACGGCCAGCACGTACAGGCGCGGCTCGGAGCGCATGCCGCGCCACACGAGCGCCGCCGAGCGGCGCAGCCTCGACCCCGTGAGCGCGGTCGTGACGGCTCCGCTCACGGCCGGCGAGCCAGTCGCCCGACCGACCCCGCGCTCACCTCCGCACCTCGATGCCCGCCTCGGCCAGCGCCGTCTTGACCTGACCGACCGTCAGCGCGCCGAAGTGGAAGACGCTCGCGGCGAGCACCGCGTCGGCGCCCGCGCGGGCCGCGGCGACGAAGTGCTCCGGGGTCCCCGCGCCGCCCGACGCCACGAGCGGCACGTCGACCTTCTCGCGCACGGCGGCGAGCATCTCGAGGTCGAAGCCCGCAGTGGTGCCGTCGGCGTCCATCGAGTTCAGCAGGATCTCGCCCGCGCCCAGGTGGGCGACCCGCGCCGCCCACTCGACGGCGTCGATGCCCGTGCCGCGGCGACCGCCGTGGGTCGTGACCTCGAAGCCCGAGGGGGTCACCGTCTCGCCGGTGACGCGGCGGGCGTCCACCGACAGGGTCAGCACCTGCCGACCGAAGCGGGCCGCGATCTCCGCGACCAGCTCGGGCCGCGCGATGGCGGCGGTGTTGACGCCCACCTTGTCGGCGCCGGCGCGCAGCAGGCGGTCGACGTCCTCCGTCGAGCGCACGCCGCCGCCCACGGTGAGGGGCACGAAGACCTGGTCGGCGGTCCGCCGCACGACGTCGATCATCGTGTCGCGGCCGCCCGACGACGCGGACACGTCCAGGAAGGTCACCTCGTCGGCACCCTCGCCGTCGTACCGGGACGCGAGCTCCACGGGGTCGCCCGCGTCGCGCAGGTTCGTGAAGTTGACGCCCTTGACGACGCGACCGTCGTCGACGTCGAGGCACGGGATCACGCGGACGGCCACGGACATGCGGGACTCACCCTTCCTTGCTGCTGTCGTCGCTCCCGGCGGGCTCGTCCGAGCCCGTGCCGGACTTCTGCTCCGGGTCACCGCCGTCGTCGCCCTTGCCCTTGCCGGTCGACTCGTCCTCGGTGACCTGGAAGTGCGCGTCCAGGATGTCCACGACGTAGACCAGGGTCTCGTCGGCGAGGTCGCTGCTGGTGCCACCGTAGCCGAGGCTCGGGGGGACCACGAGCAGCACCTGCGAGCCCACGGTCTGCTCGACCAGCCCCTGGTCGAGGCCGTCGACGAGCTGGCCGATGCCGATCGTCGCGGACTGCGGCCGCGTCCCGGCGGTCCACGTCGTGTCGAACTGCCGCCCGTCGCTCCACCGCACGGCGGTGAACCGCATCGTGACGACCTGCCCCACCTGCACCTGCGGCCCGGTGCCCCGCACCAGCGGCTGCACCTGCAGGTCGGCGGGCGCGTCGGCCTTCCGCGGCACGGTCACGCTCGGTGCGCCGCCGTCGCCGCGCTTGACGGTCGGGAGTCCCTTCGCCGCGCTCACCTCGGCGCCGGAGGCGTGCGTCGGCAGCACGTCGACGACGAGGATCACGGGCACGTCGCCGTCCTGCTCGAGCAGGAGCATCCGCGCCCCCACCTTCTGGCCGCGCAGCGTGTCGTAGAGGTTCGAGCCGAGCGACTCGGGCGACATCGAGTACCACCCCGGCGCGTCGATGTACGTGCTCGAGATGACGGTGCCGTCGCGCCCGTCCTCGGCGTACATGTTCAGCAGCACGGGTTCGCCGTCCACCACGGGCTCGCCCGACCCGGGCCACACCGTCCGCGCGCCCGCCTGCACGACGTCGTACGGCTGCTCGTAGTCGAGCGCGGGCGGCTCCCCCACCGCCCCCGAGACCTGCACGGGCGCCGCCGACGGCGCGGACGACGGCCGCTTGCCCAGGTCGTCCAGCAGCGACGAGCCGCACCCGCCCAGCACGAGCGCGCCACCGAGCAGCAGCGAGATCAGAAGGGTCAGACGGCGGAGCACCGCGACAGTCTGCCACGCCCGCCGCTCACCCCTGGTCAGCGGTCCGCGCCCGACCTCCGAGCGGCCGCGCCCACGCCCGACCTACATCGACTCGATCAGCCGATCGACGCGCTCGTCCACGCTCTTGAACGGGTCCTTGCACAGCACGGTGCGCTGCGCCTGGTCGTTGAGCTTCAGGTGCACCCAGTCCACGGTGTAGTCCCGGCGCGCCTCCTGCGCGGCGCG
Source organism: Isoptericola sp. NPDC056618 (assembly GCF_042792715.1). Taxonomy (NCBI): domain Bacteria; kingdom Bacillati; phylum Actinomycetota; class Actinomycetes; order Micrococcales; family Promicromonosporaceae; genus Isoptericola; species Isoptericola sp. NPDC056618. The sequence continues at coordinate 54,059 of NZ_JBHTVZ010000005.1, forward strand.
CACGAAGTCGCCCCGCAGCTTGGCGCGCGTCGTGGGCGGCGGCACCGCCGTCGACTCGAACACCTCGAGGTCGGTGACCACGCGCTCCACCATGCCGCGCGCGGCGAGCAGGTTGTACAGCCCCTCGGTGCGGGAGATGTCGTGGTAGGCGAGGTCGAGGCGCGCGATGCGGGGGTCGTCGAGCGGCAGGTCGTGCTTGGCCTGGTACCGCTCGATGAGCTTGAGCTTGATGACCCAGTCGAGCTCGCGGTCCACGAGGGACAGGTCGCGGGACTCCAGCGCGCGCAGCCCGCGCTCCCACAGGTCCAGCACCTGCTTGACGACGGGGGTGGCGCCGGCGTGCGCGTCGACGTGCTCGCGCACGCGGTGGAAGTACTCCCACTGGATGTCGACGGCGGTGGCGGTGCGGCCGTTGGCGAGCTGGACGGGGTGCAGGCCTGTGCGGTCGTGGCTGATCTCGCGGATCGCGCGGATGGGGTTCTCGAGGGTGAGGTCGCGCATCGGCACGCCCGCCTCGACGAGGCGCAGCACGAGGTCCGTGGCGCCCACCTTGAGCATCGTGGTCGGCTCGGCCATCGACGAGTCACCGACGATGACGTGCAGGCGGCGGTAGCTCTCCGCGTCGGCGTGCGGCTCGTCGCGCGTGTTGATGATCGGCCGGGAGCGGGTGGTGGCGCTGGAGACGGCCTCCCAGATGTGGTCGGCGCGCTGGGACAGGCAGTAGACGGCGCCGCGCGGGGTGGCGAGCACCTTCCCCGCACCCGTGAGCACCTGGCGGGTGATGAGGAACGGCACGAGCACCTCGGAGAGGCGCGAGAAGTCGCCCTGCCGGCGCACGAGGTAGTTCTCGTGGCAGCCGTAGGAGTTGCCCGCGGAGTCGGTGTTGTTCTTGAACAGGTGCACCTTGCCGGACAGGCCCTCGTGCTCCAGCCGCTGCTGCGCGTCGGCCACCAGCCCCTCGAGGATGCGCTCGCCGCCCCGGTCGTACGCCACGAGCTGGTGCACGTCGTCGCACTCCGCCGTCGCGTACTCGGGGTGCGACCCCACGTCGAGGTAGAGGCGCGAGCCGTTGCGCAGGAAGACGTTCGAGCTCCGCCCCCATGCCACGACCTTGCGGAACAGGTAGCGGGCCACCTCGTCCGCGGACAGGCCGCGCCCGTCGTCCGCCGCGCACGTCACCCCGTACTCGGTCTCCAGACCGAAGATCCTGCGGTCCACGACGTCTCCCCTCGCTCGGCCCTGCTGCCCGACCTGCTGCCCCACCTGGTGCCCGACTACGGTGCGACCTGCTCGCCCGTCTCAGTCGCCAGTCTCACTCACCGGGCTGCTCGAGCAGCCCGGCCAGCGTCGCGCCCTGCAGCCGGCGGAACGCCCGCCGCCGGCCCGCGCGCTCCAGCACCGCCACCTCGAGGCCGGCGGGCGCGATCTCGCGCTCCTCCCCCTCGGCGGCGACGGAACCGTCCGACCCCACGGCGCCGAGGGTGCGCACCGCGAGCGCGAGCACCTGCGGCAGCGTCATCCCCTCGTGCCAGGCCTCGCCGACGCGCGCGCCCAGCTGCTCCGCCTGGCCGCCCATCACGACGTGCCCGTGCTCGTCCGCGACGGAGCCGTCGTAGGACAGCCGGTAGATCTGGTCGGCAGCCGGGCTGTCCCCCACCTCCGCCACGACCAGCTCGACCTCCAGCGGCTTGGACTCGGTGGTGAACACCGTGCCCAGCGTCTGCGCGTAGGCGTTGGCCAGCCCGCGCGCGGTGACGTCGGTGCGGTCGTAGGAGTACCCGCGCAGGTCGGCGTAGCGGACCCCGGCGACCCGCAGGTTCTCGAACTCGTTGTACTTGCCCACCGCGGCGAACGCGATGCGGTCGTAGATCTCCGAGATCTTGTGCAGCGCTCGCGACGGGTTCTCCGTGGCGAACGCGATCCCGCCCTCGTACGCGAGCACGACGACGGACCGGCCACGGGCGATGCCCTTGCGGGCGAAGTCCGCCCGGTCCTTCATCAGCTGCTCGGGCGAGACGTAGAACGGCATCGTCATGCGCGCGCACCCCCCTGGTTGCCGGTCCGGGGACCGCCGGCGGGGCGGTCGCCGTGGGCGGCCCGGTGGGCGGCCCCGCGCTCGTCGACGATCCTCTCGACCGTCGCGGAGAGCTCTTCGTCCGCCACCCGGCGCACGCCGTCGGCGGTCACGACGTTCACCACGGGCCAGATCTGGCGCACGGGGTCGGGGCCGCCGGTCGCGCTGTCGTCGTCGGCCGCGTCGTAGAGCGCCTCGACCGCGACACCGACCGCCGCGTCGGCGTCGAGCCCGGGCCGCCACAGCTTCTTCAGCGCGCCGCGCGCGAACACCGAGCCGGAGCCGACCGTGTGGTGGTCGTGCTCCTCGTACCGGCCGCCGGTGACGTCGTAGCTGAACAGCCGCCCGTACCCGCGGTCGAGGTCGTAGCCCGCGAACAGCGGCACGACGGCCAGGCCTTGCAGGGCGAGGGGCAGGTTGCCGCGGATCATCGTCGACAGGCGGTTGGCCTTGCCGTCGAGGGAGAGCAGGGAGCCCTCGATCTTCTCGTAGTGCTCCAGCTCGAGCTGGAAGAGCCGCACGAGCTCGATCGCCACGCCCGCGGACCCCGCGATGCCGACCACCGAGTACGCGTCGGCGGCGAAGACCTTCTCCATCTCGCGGCTGGCGATGAGGTTGCCCGCCGTGGCCCGGCGGTCGCCGGCCATGATCACGCCGCGGCCGCCGTCGTCGGTGCCGAAGGTCAGCGCGACGATGGTGGTGGCGTGCGGGGCGAGCCCGTCGGCGCTCGCGCCGCCGACGTCGCGACGCCCGGGCAGCAGATCGGGCGCGTGGCCCGCGAGGAAGTCCACGAACGAGGACGAGCCGGGGCGCAGGAACGCGTCCGGCAGCCGTCCCGAGGTGTCAGCGTGGGTCATGGGCGCTCACTGACCGCCCTTCTGCACGAAGCCCCGCACGAACGACTCGGCGTTCGTCTCGAGGACCTCGTCGATCTCCTCCAGCAGGGCGTCCACCTCGGCGTCGCGCTCGGTCGCCGCCGGGGCGACCGGGGCGGGGGTGTCCGCGTCGTCGTCGGGCGTGCGGTCCTCGTGCTGCGGGTTGATCCGTTCCTGACCGGCCATGGTCCGCCTCCTTCGCTGCTGCGGAGCCCCCGACAAGGAGCTCCGGGAGAGTCTCGCGACGCCAGCCTATGCGCTGCGACCGACACCGCGCGGCGACGTCCACGCCGGTTGCGCCCAGGGCTGAACGACTCCACCCCGTGCACGGACCGGGCACGGTCCGGACGACGTCGTCGCCGGTCAGGCGGTCACCCGTCGCCGCGCAGCCCCTTGAGCAGCGCCGCCGCGTCCGGGCTGGCGTCCAGGAGCGCGCCGATGTGCGCGCGGGTGCCGCGGGAGGGATCGAGCATCGGCACCCGCTGCAGGGCCGCGGCCCCCGGGACGTCGAAGATCACCGAGTCCCAGCTCGCCGCCGACACCTGGTCGGCGTACCGGGCCATCACCTCGCCGCGGAACCAGGCCCGCGTGTCCGCCGGGGCGTGGTGCACCGCGTCCGCGACCCGCTCGTCGTCCACGAGCCGCTCCACGGCGCCCGAGGCGACGAGCCGGTGGTAGACGCCGCGCTCGGGGCGCACGTCCGTCCACTGCAGGTCCAGCGCGTGCAGCCGGGGGTGGTCCCAGCCGAGCCCGTCCCGCGACCGCATCCGCTCCAGGAGACGGTGCTTCGCCACCCACTCCACCTCGCGCGCGCACGTCGAGGGGTCCGTGCCCAGCCGGTGGAGCACCGAGCGCCAGCGGTCCAGCACCGCGGCGGTCTCGTCGTCGCCCGGCCCGCCGGAGGCTGCAGTACCCCCTGTCGTACCCGCTGCCGCGAGCGCCGCGACCGACCGGGCCACGACGTCGGCGTACGCCTCCTGGATCCCCAGCGCCGTGAGCCGGCGGCCGTCGGCGAGCTCGAGGGGGGCGGCGAGGGCGAGGTCGCGCGACACCCGCTGGACGTCGGCGACCGGGTCGGCGAGCCGCAGGGCGGCGAGCTCCTCCCGGGCGGGGACGCCCGCCTCGGCCAGCTCGTCGAGGTGCTCGAGCACCCACAGCACCAGCGAGGTGGTGCCGAGCTTGAGGAAGGTCGCGACCTCGAACAGGTTGGCGTCGCCGATGATGAGGTGCAGGCGGCGCCACCGCGTGCGGTCCGCGTGCGGCTCGTCGCGGGTGTTGACGATGGGGCGACGCAGCGTCGTCTCGAGGCCCACCTCCGCCTCGATGTAGTCGGCACGCTGCGAGAGCTGGAAGCCGGCCTCCGAGCCCGTCGGGCCGAGGCCGACCCGCCCCGACCCGGCGAAGACCTGCCGCGTCACGAGGAACGGCGTCAGCAGCTCGACCAGCGTGCCGAACGGCAGCGCCCGGTCCACCAGGAAGTTCTCGTGCGTGCCGTAGCTGGCGCCCTTGCCGTCCACGTTGTTCTTGTAGAGCACCACCTCGCCGCCGGGCACCTCCGCGAGCGACCGCACGGCCGCGAGCATGACCCGCTCCCCCGCGACGTCCCACAGGACGCCGTCGCGCGGCCCGGTGACCTCGGGCGACGAGTACTCCGGGTGCGCGTGGTCCACGTAGAGGCGCGCGCCGTTGGTGAGGATGCAGTTCGCGGCGCTCGGGTCGTCGTAGTCCTCGACCGACGGCCGCTCCACCTCCTCCGGCTCCTGCCGGACGGGGCGCGCCCGACCGCGGGACGCCCCGGGCGTGCCCGCCGCGGAGGCCACCTGGGCCGACGCGGGGGTGCTGCCGGACGTCGGGCCGGACGACGAGGGTCCGGACGGCGCGGGGCGCGACGGGTCGTCGGTGAGGAGCGAGGGGTGCGCCGAGGCGCGCTGGAGGTGGAACCCGCGTGCGTCCTGCAGCGGATCCTCGTCGTCGTAGTCCCAGCGGGCCGGCGGGCGGGCGCCCGCCCGCGCCACCAGGGCGCGGTACGTCATGACCACCTGCGAGCTCATGAGCATCGGGTTGGCCATCGGCCGCCCCGGTGCCAGCACGCCGTACTCGGTCTCGATCCCCATCACGCGACGAACGCTCACGCCACCACCCTAGGTGGCCGGGGACGAGATCGAGGTACCCGTCTCGAAGTCGACCCACGGTGGGTCGATCTCGGGACGGGTACCTCGATCTGGCGTCACCCGCGGCGGGCACGTCCTACAGGTACTGCCCCGTGCTGGTCACCGTGTCGATGGTGCGCGGGGTGCCGTCGCCACCCTTCTTCTGGACGATCGTGCGGATGAAGACGATGCGCTCGCCCTTCTTGCCGCTGATGCGCGCCCAGTCGTCGGGGTTGGTGGTGTTGGGCAGGTCCTCGTTCTCCTTGAACTCGTCGACGCACGCCGACAGGAGGTGCTCGACCCGGATGCCGCGCTGCCCGGTGGCCAGGAAGTCCTTGATCGCCGACTTCTTGGCCCGGTCCACGACGTTCTGGATCATCGCGCCGGAGTTGAAGTCCTTGAAGTACAGGGTCTCCTTGTCGCCCGACGCGTACGTGACCTCGAGGAACTGGTTCTCCTCGTCCTCGGAGTACATCCGCTCCACCACGCTGCGGATCATCGCCCCGATGGCCTCGTTCTGGCTGCCGCCGTGCTCGGCCAGGTCGTCGGGGTGGATGGGCAGCTCGGGGGTGAGGTACTTGCCGAAGATCTCGGTGGCGCCCTCGGCGTCCGGCCGCTCGATCTTGATCTTCACGTCCAGGCGGCCGGGCCGCAGGATCGCGGGGTCGATCATGTCCTCGCGGTTCGACGCGCCGATGACGATGACGTTGTCGAGCCGCTCGACGCCGTCGATCTCGGCGAGCAGCTGGGGCACGATCGTCGTCTCGACGTCCGAGGAGAGTCCCGTGCCACGGGTGCGGAACAGCGACTCCATCTCGTCGAAGAACACCACGACGGGCGCACCCTGCGTCGCCTTCTCGCGCGCGCGGGCGAAGATCAGGCGGATGTGCCGCTCGGTCTCGCCCACGTACTTGTTGAGCAGCTCCGGGCCCTTGACGTTGAGGAAGTAGCTCTTGGCCGTCGGGTCGCCGCCCTGCGCGCTGGCGACCATCCCCGCCAGCGAGCTGGCCACCGCCTTCGCGATGAGCGTCTTGCCGCACCCGGGCGGGCCGTACAGCAGCACGCCCTTGGGCGGCCGCAGCCCGTGCTCGCGGAAGAGGTCGGGGTGCGAGAACGGCAGCTCGACGGCGTCGCGGATCTGCTCGATCTGCGGCCCCAGCCCACCGATGTCCTCGTAGGCGATGTCGGGCACCTCCTCGAGGACGAGCTCCTCGACCTCCGACTTCGGGACCACCTCGTAGACGAACCCGCTGCGCACGTCGACCGTGAGCGCGTCGCCCACCCGCAGCTCCGCGTCGGCGACCGACCCGGCGAGGCGCACGACCCGCTCCTCGTCGGCACGCCCGACGACGAGCACCCGCTCGGCGTCGAGCACCTCCTTGACGGTCACCAGCTCGCCGGTGCGCTCGTAGCCGCCGACCTCGACGACCGTCATGGCCTCGTTGAGCTTGACCTCCTGCCCGGGGCGCAGCTCGGCGACGTCGAGGCCCGGGCTCGCCTGCACGTGCATCTTCCGGCCGGCCGACGAGATGTCGACCGAGCCGTCGTCGTGCGCGGCGAGGAACGTCGCGTACGTCCCCGGGGGCTTGGCGAGCTCGTCGATCTGGCCCTTGAGCTCCACGATCTGGTCGCGGGCGGCGCGGAGCGCCTCGGCGAGCCGCTCGTTCTTGGCGGCGAGGAGGGCGAGCTGTGCGTCGTGGCTCGGTCCGGTGGGCAGCGCCGGCTGCTCCGGTCGAGGCTCCGGGCGGACAGGGTTGTCGGACATCGCATCCCCTCTCGTGCGGCCCGGGTGACCGCCTCCCCGGGCGGGAAGGCGTCCCCGGAGTACAGCACCCTAGACATCAACACGGTCGTCCGGGGGTTCATTTCACGGAGCGGTCGCGAGGTTCACACGACCGAGACCTCCCGGTGACCTGCCGCAGGCCGACGACCGCCCGTGGGCCGTCAGCCCTGCGCGTCGTCGGGGGCGACGCCGAGGTCGCGACGGACGCGGCGGATCTTCTTGTCCGAGACGGCGCGCTCGCCGAGCTCCTCCTCCGACCACTCGGCGTCGGGGGCGGGGTAGGAGCCCTTGGCCGGGCGTCGCGTGCGCTCGGGCGGCGTGACGCCGTCAGCCAACCGCCGCGCGGTGACGAGGAAGCCGGTGTGCCCGATCATCCGGTGCTGCGGGCGGACCGCGAGGCCCTCGAGGTGCCAGCCGCGCACCATGGACTCCCACGCCTGCGGCTCCGCGAACCGGCCGTCGGCGCGCAGGTCCTCGGCCGTGCGGGACAGCTGCGTGGCGGTCGCGACGTAGCAGATGAGCACGCCGCCGGGGACGAGGGCCCGGGCGACCGGGTCGACGTTCTCCCAGGGCGCGAGCATGTCGAGGACGACGCGGTCGACGCTGCCCGGCTCGGCCACGGTGGGCAGCACGTCGGCGAGGTCGCCGACCGACAGCCGCCACGCCGGGTGCTCGCCGCCGAAGAACGACTCGACGTTGCCGCGCGCGATCGCCGCGAAGTCCTCGCGCCGCTCGATGGAGTGCAGCTCGCCGGCGTCGCCGACGGCGCGCAGCAGCGACATGGTCAGCGCACCGGAGCCGACGCCGGCCTCGACGACGCGCGCGCCCGGGAAGATGTCCGCCATCTGCACGATCTGGCCCGCGTCCTTGGGGTAGACGACGGCGGCGCCGCGCGGCATGGACAGCACGTAGTCGCTCAGCAGGGGGCGCAGGGCGAGGTACTCGATCCCCGCCGTGTTGGTCACGACCCACCCCTCGGGGCGGCCGATGAGGTCCTCGTGGCGGAAGTACCCCTTGTGCGTGTGGAAGGTGCCGCCGGGCTTGAGGGTGATGGTGTGCAGGCGGCCCTTGGGGTCCGTGAGCTGCACCCGGTCGCCCTCGCGCAGGGGCCCGCGGCGCAGGTCCGCACCCGTGGCGCGGCCGGTCGGGTCGGCGGTCGGGCGGTTCTCGGGCACGGTGGCGTCGGCGGAGGTCACGACGGGCGAGTCTACCGGCCCGCCTCCCGCCACCTCATCGGCGGAGCGCGGCCGCGACCCGGGCGACGTCGAGCACGCCCGTCAGGCGGCCGGCGTCCACGACCGGCACCACGCGCGCCCCGGACGAGCCGCGGGCGAGGCGGTCGAGGAGGTCGTCGCCCTCGAGCTCGGGGCTCACCGCGGACCCGGGCGGGAACGGGACGACGACGGCCTCCACCGGCGTGGCGGCGGCCTGACCCGCGGGCACGTTCGCGACCGCGGTCGGGTCCACCCAGCCGACGGGCTCCCCGGCGGGCCCGACGACGGCCACGACCGCGCCGGGCTGCCGCGCCGCCGCCTCGGAGACGCCGGCGACGGTGGCGGCGACGGGGAGCACGACGGCCGGCACTGCCAGGCCGCGCGCGGACAGCGTCGCGACCCGGGCCCTGGTCCGCGCACCCTTGATCGCGTCGCCCGCGCCGGACCACAGGAACGCGCCGATGAGCGCCGCCCACGCGACCGTCACCCACGAGGGCCTCCGCCCCTCGAGCAGCGGCCACAGCAGCGCCACGACCAGCACGCCGACCGCCACCACCCGTCCGACCCAGCCCGCCGCGAGCGTGCCCCGCGTGCGCGAGCCGGTCGCGCCCCAGACCGCGGACTCGAGGATCTGCCCGCCGTCCAGCGGGAGCCCCGGCACCAGGTTGAACAGCCCGACGAACGCGTTCGAGAACGCACCGGCCAGGAGCAGCGCGGTCACGACGGACGACACCGGCTGCAGGAGGTACACGACCCAGAACGCGGCCGCCAGCACGAGGTTGGTGAGCGGGCCGACCACGGCCACGAGGGCGCCGTCGAGCGGGCGCCCGCCCGACCCGGTGTACGCCGTGTGGCCGCCCCACAGCGTCAGCGCGATCTCGGTGACGCGGTGCCCGCGCGTCCGCGCGACGAGGGCGTGCGCGACCTCGTGCAGGAACACGGACCCGAAGAGGAGCAGCACGAACGCGGCGGCGACGACGAGCACCGCCGTCGTCCCCAGCTGGGGTGCGAACCACGTCCGCACCGAGGGCGCGAACACGAGGGTGAGGACGACGGCTCCGAGGAACCACGACGGGGTGACGAGGACGGGCGCGCCCGCGATGCGGCCGACCACCCATCCCCGGGAGCGAGAGGTCACCCGGCCAGGCTATCCGGGCTGGCTGACCGTCGACCGATCGTCGGCCGGTGCGGGACGGCCTGTCACCGTTCGCCCGTAAGGTGGCGCGCATGACGACGACCGCCGCTCCCGACCCGTCGCCGACGGCGTCGCGGGCCCCGGCGCTGTCGCCGTCCCGCGCGGCCGACTTCATGCGCTGCCCCCTGCTGTTCCGCTTCCGCGTGGTCGACCGGCTGCCCGAGCCCCCGGCGTCCGCCGCCGCCCGGGGCACGCTGGTGCACGCCGTGCTCGAACGGCTCTACGACGCGCCGCGCGGCGAGCGCACGCCGGAGGCGGCGGCCGCCCTGCTGCCGGTCGAGTGGGAGCGGCTCGTCGAGGCCGAGCCGCGGTACGCGACGCTCTTCGACGACGGCGGCGACGCGGCCGGCACCACGCCGACGGAGTGGCTCGGCCGGGCGCGGCGGCTCGTGGGCACCTACTTCACGCTCGAGGACCCCAACCGGCTGGAGCCCGCGTCCCGGGAGCTGCGCGTCGAGACGGCGCTCGACGACGGGCCCGTGCTGCGCGGGATCGTCGACCGGCTCGACGTCGCGCCCGACGGCGCGCTGCGGGTGGTCGACTACAAGACGGGCCGCGCGCCCGGGCCCGGCTTCGAGGGCTCCGCCCTGTTCCAGATGCGGTTCTACGGCCTGGTGCTGTGGCGCGAGCGCGGCGACCTGCCGCGCATGCTCCAGCTGCTCTACCTCGGGGACGGCCAGGTGCTGCGCGCCGAGCCGGCCGAGCGGGAGCTCGAGGCCACGGAGACCAAGGTGCGCGCCCTGTGGTCGGCGATCCAGGACGCCGCCCGCACCGGCGACTGGCGGCCGCGCCGCAGCAGGCTGTGCGGGTGGTGCGCCCACCAGGCGCTGTGTCCCGCGTTCGGCGGCACGCCGCCCGCGATCCCGCCGGGCGCGCTGCGCGAACGGCTCGGGGTGGACCCCGGGCCCGGCGCGGCCTCGGACGTGGTCCTCGGCGCGATCCCTGACGTGGCGCCGGACGACGACCCCGTCAGAGCGTGAGGTCCACGACCTCGCCGGCGCCGATGCGCGACAGCGTCGCGACGTCGACCTTCTCCAGCGACGCGGCGCGGCTGAGCCCGTCCAGGTGCGGCACGGGCACGACCGCCTCGACGCCCAGGGTCGCGATGCCCGCGGCCCGCGCCGAGGCGATGCCGGTGGGCGAGTCCTCGATCGCGACGCAGGCCCCGGCGTCGACGCCGAGCCGCTCGGCCGCGACCAGGTAGGGCTCGGGGTCCGGCTTGCCCCGGGTCACCTGGTCGCCCGTGACGAGCGTGGTGAACGCCCCGGCGGGGCCGCGCGACACGACCTCCTCCGCGAGGGCCGAGTAGCTCATCGTCACCAGCGCGCACGGCACGCCCGCCTCGGCGAGGCTCGTGAGGAGGTCCAGCGCACCCGGCTGCCACGGCACCCGCTCACGGACCTGCTCCACGACCTGACCCAGCAGGCGGTCGACGATCGCGTCGGCCGGCAGGTCGACCCCGCCCTGGTCGCGCAGGATCGTCGCGGAGACCGTCAGCGCGTTCCCCACGAGCTGCAGCGCCTGCTCGTGCGTCCAGGTGCCGCCGTGCTCCGCGACGAGCTCCTGCTCGGCCCGGATCCAGTACGGCTCGGTGTCCACGAGAGTGCCGTCCATGTCCCACAGGACGGCCGCGGGCAGCGTCGGGGAGGTGGTCTGCGGGGCGGGGGCGAGGGTCTCGGGCACCCGTCCATCGTACGGACCGGCCCGCGCGCCCCGGCCCCCGCGCCCCCGTGAGATGGGGCACGCCGTCAGGGCAGGGCCACCTCCAGCACCCCCGCGCCCGTCCCGTGCTTCCCGTGGTGCTTCACCGCGGCGTACCCGTCCAGCGCCTCGTACGGGTAGACGTCGGCCGGGTCCCAGCCCGCGGGCCCGACCGGGCCGGCCGTGCCGTCGGTGACCACGTCGTCGAGGTCGACGGCGCTGCCCCGGAACCACGACCCGGAGTCCGAGAACCGGGTCGCGTTCCAGTTCGACACCGCCATCCCCGGCCCGGTGCTGGGCCCGGTGTAGTCGAACGCGTTGCCCTCCGACACCACGCTGGACTCGATGCCCAGCCCGATGCCGTAGCAGTGGTCCCCGGTCACCGGGGCGACCGGGTCCCTCGACGACCCGCTGTACCAGTTGTTCAGCACGTGCACCTGCCCGTACCGCACCCGCGGCGCCCGCTGGCAGACGCCCTCGAAGGCGTTGCCCACGAACGTCATCCGCAGGCGGCCCGCGTCGGTGTCGGCGTTGTCGTCGCCGGAGCCGATGAGCAGGGTCTTGTCGTGGTCGGTGAACCGGCTGTTCGACACGGTGAACAGGTCGCTGCCGTCCTTCACGTCGAACAGGCCGTCGTGGAAGTTCACCGGCCGCCCGTTCGGCCCCGCGGGCGCGGAGGTGTCCGGGAACCGGCCGTCCGTGAAGGTGACGTGGTCGACCCACACGTTCGTCGACGTCACGGACGACATCGCGTCGAAGCGTGCGTTCCACGCGCCCAGCTCGCCGTCCCACGGGTCCCAGGAGGTGAAGTGGTCGACGGGGGCCTCGAGGGTGAGGTTCCGGATCACGACGTCGTGGCTCAGGTGGAGCATGAGGGTCGCCGCGTCGAGCCCGGCGTCGTCGCCGAGGCCGAGGATCGTCGTGTTGCTGGGGACGGGGATCTCGATCTGTCGCTTGAGGTTGTTGCTGCCCGTGGTCCGCAGCCGCCGCTGCGGACCGCAGTACTCGTGCAGGGTGTCGCTCCACCCCTCGACGCCGAAGCAGCTGAGGTACTTGTCCAGGTCGTACCCGGGCGCGTAGTCCTGCTCGCCGAGCAGGCGCCCGTCGGCGGCCTCGTTGCCGTGGATCGTGCCCCTGACGTACACCACCTTGGGCTCGTCCCGGCGTCCGCCGTTGTCCAGCGCGGCGAGGAGCCCGGCGCGGTCGGTCACGACCGAGACGGAGCCCGCCGGTGCCCCGGCCCCGCCGTCCGTCCCGCCGCCCTGCGTGGCCCAGCCCACCGTGGCCGCGTCGTCGGGCGAGCCGACGGGCGGGCCGCCGACCGCGTCCGCCTGTGCCGCGGGTGCCGCCAGCCCGGCGAGCAGCAGCGCCAGCACGGCCGGCGCGGACGCCGCCGTCGCCCGCCGCCGGACCCGCCGCCGGACCCGCTGCCGGGTGGGACGCGGGACTGCCAGGGGGATGAAGCTCGTCGACCTCGCTGTCGCAGGCACGGTCACCTCCGTTGGTAAGCGCCTTCCGGTACCGAACCAGGGTGACCCTCGCGTGTCAACGACCATTCCCGCGCGGCGACCTCCGGCAGACCGCCCCCTGTATACGCTGGACGGATGACGACCGAGCCGGAGACCACCGGGCGCCACGCCGCACGGCAGACCGTGATGATCGCCGCGTTCGAGGGGTGGAACGATGCCGGCAGCGCCGCCACCGCCGCGCTCGAGCACCTCGCTCACGTGTGGGACGCCCGCCAGGTGCGCGAGCTCGACCCCGAGGACTACCACGACTTCCAGGTGAACCGGCCCGTGATGGAGACCGGGCCGGACGGCGTGCGCACGATCACGTGGCCCACCACGACGGTGTCGGTCGCGGACCTGCCGGACCGCACCGTGGTGCTGGTGCACGGCATCGAGCCGTCCTTCCGGTGGCGCTCCTACTGCGCCGAGCTGCTCGACCTGGCCGCCGAGCTGGGCGTACGCACGGTCGTGACGCTCGGCGCCCTGCTGGCCGACGTGCCCCACACCCGGCCCATCCCGATGACCGCCACGACGGAGAGCGACGGCCTGCAGGCGGTGCTCGACGTCGAGCCGAGCACGTACGAGGGCCCGACCGGCATCGTGGGCGTGCTGCAGCACGAGGCCGACCGCCGCGGGTTCCAGGCCGTGTCGCTGTGGGCCGCCGTCCCCCACTACGTGGCCAACCCGCCGTCCCCCAAGGCCACGCTCGCGATCCTCGCCCGCGTCGAGGAGCTCATCGCCGCGCCGGTGCCGCTCGGCGACCTGCCCGAGGACGCCGAGGCCTGGCAGCACGGCGTCGACGAGCTCGCGTCGGAGGACGCCGAGATCGCCGAGTACGTACAGCAGCTCGAGGAGGCGAAGGACACCGCCGACCTGCCCGAGGCGACGGGCGAGGCCATCGCTCGCGAGTTCGAGCGCTACCTGCGGCGGCGCGACGTCGGCGGCGACAAGGGCGGCGAGAAGGGCGGGGACAAGGGCCCCGACCGCGGCGGGGACAGGGGTCCGGACAAGGGCTGACGCCCCCGCGACGGCGTCAGGGACGCCGCGTCAGAGCCGGACGCCCAGCAGCGCGTTCACCGCCCGCGCCAGGACGCCGGGCGCACCCTCGTGGTCGTCGGACGTGTCACGACCGGGCTCGAGCGCGACGTCCGCCCAGGCGTCCACGGCGGCGAGCGCGGCGGGGCCGTCCAGGTCGTCCGCGAGCGCCGCGCGCAGGGCGCCCAGCGTCACCGTCGCGTCAGGGCCGCCGTTGCCGGAGACGGCCGAGCGCCACCGCTCGAGCCGTGCGACGCCGGCCTCGAGATCGGCGTCCGTCCACTCCCACTCGGTGCGGTAGTGGTGCGCCAGCAGGGCCAGGCGGATCGCCATCGGGTCGACGCCCGCGCGGCGCAGCGCGGAGACGAACACGAGGTTCCCGCGCGACTTGCTCATCTTCTCGCCCTCGTAGGCGACGAGCCCGGCGTGCACGTGCACGCCCGCCCCGCCGCCGCCCAGCAGGCGGTCGTGCGAGGTGGACATCTCGTGGTGCGGGAAGAGCAGGTCCGCTCCCCCGCCCTGCAGGTCGAAGGGCAGGCCCAGCCCGTCGCGGGCGATGACGGCGCACTCGATGTGCCAGCCGGGACGCCCGGTGCCCAGGGACGCGCCGTCCCACGCGGGCTCACCCACGCGCTCGCGGCGCCACAGCAGCGGGTCGAGGGGGTTCTTCTTGCCCTCGCGCTGCGGGTCCCCGCCGCGCTCGGCGAACAGGGCCGCCATGACCTCCGGGTCGAGGCGCGCCACCTGCCCGAAGTCCGGGTCGGCCGACAGGTCGGCGTACACGTCGCCCAGACAGGGGTCGTCCCCGCCGGCGCCCGGCTCGACGGGAACCCGGTAGGCCGCGCCCTCGTCGAGGAGCCGCTCGACGGCGGCGACCACGGCGGGCACGGACTCGACGGCGCCGGTCCAGGTGGCGGGCGGCACCATGCCGAGGGCGGTCATGTCCTCGCGGAAGAGCGCGACCTGGTCGGCGGCGAGCTCGCGCCAGTCGACGCCCGTGGCGTCCGCGCGCTCCAGCAGCGGGTCGTCGACGTCGGTGACGTTCGAGACGAACGTCACGTCCTTGCCGGCATCGAGCCACGCCCGGTGCAGCAGGTCGAACGCCAGGTAGGTGTTCGCGTGCCCCAGGTGGGTCGCGTCGTACGGGGTGATCCCGCAGACGTAGTAGCGGGCGGTGTGCCCCGGGGCCGGGTCCACGAGCCGTCCGGTGGTGCTGTCGTGCACCCGGACGGGGGTGCGGCGACCGTCGGCCGGGTCGGGGAGCTCGGGGATCTGCGGGGCGGGCCAGGAACGCACGCGCCCAGGCTACCGGGCGTCTCACCCGGTCAGGTTCCCGACCGGCTGCCCGACCACGTCCCGGTCAGACGACGATGCCGCCGTTCGCGGTGAGCACGCCCGTCAGCAGCAGGACCACGACCACGGCGGCGAGGCCGAGGCGGTACCAGACGAACGGCATGAACGAGTGCGTGGTGATGAGCTTGAGGAACCCGATGATGACGACGTACCCGACGACGAAGGCGACGAGCGTCGCCACGAGGGTCGCGCCGGCGCCGGGCGAACCGGGGGCCGGGTCCTCGCCCACGGACTTGGCGAGCTGGTAGAAGCCCGACATCAGCACCGCGGGGATGGCCAGCAGGAACGAGTAGTCCGCGGCGGCCTTGCGGGTGAAGCCCATGAGCAGCCCGGCGGTGATCGTGCCGCCGGAGCGCGACACGCCCGGGATGAGCGCCAGCGCCTGGGCGAAGCCGAACGCGATCGCGCGGTTCGGGTTGAGCTCGTCGAGCCGGCGCGTGCGCCGGCCGATCTTGTCCGCCCAGCCGAGCAGCAGGCCGAAGACGACGAGCGTCGTCACGGTGATCCAGAGGTTGCGCAGGTAGGTCTCGATCTGGTCCTGGAAGAGCAGGCCGAGCACGCCGATCGGGATGGAGCCGAGCGCGATGTACCAGGCCATGCGGGCCTGGTCGTCGTGGGCGCCCATCCGGGAGCGCCAGTCGCTGCCGTGCGTGCCCACGAGGGACTTCCACCAGGCGACGCAGATGTCGCGGATCGTGCGGCGGTAGTAGAGCAGCACGGCGGCCTCGGTGCCGATCTGCGTGATCGCGGTGAACGCGGCCCCGGGGTCGGTCCCGCCGAGCAGCTCCCCCACGATGCGCAGGTGCGCGCTCGAGGAGATCGGCAGGAACTCGGTCAGGCCCTGGACCAGGCCGAGCAGGATCGCTTCCCAGGCATTCACGGGCGGTCACACTACCCGGACCTGCGAGGTTTCCCGGTAGCCTGGCCAGCCATGGAGCGTCGTCAGGTGGGCCGCACGGGCCTGCGCGTGTCCGAGCTCGGCCTGGGGACCATGACCTGGGGACGGGACACCGACGACCTGGACGCGGCGGAGCAGCTGCGCGACTTCGTCGACGCGGGCGGCACGCTCGTCGACACCGCCGCGACGTACGGCGACGGGGACGCGGAGCGCGTGATCGGGTCCCTGCTCGGTGACAAGGTCTCCCGCGCCGACGTCGTGCTCTGCACCAAGGGCGGCGTGCGCGCCGGCCGGTCGGGCGCCCGCGTCGACGCCTCCCGTGCGGGTCTGCTCGCCGACCTCGACGCGTCCCTCGCCCGGCTCGGCACCGACCACGTCGACCTGTTCCTCGTCGCCTGCCCCGACCCGACGACGCCGCTCGCCGAGACCGCGTCGGCGCTGCGGCTCGCGGTGTCCTCCGGCCGGGCGCGCTACGTCGGCCTGTCCAACCACCCCGGCTGGGCGTCCGCGCGGGCCGCGACCCTGCTGGAGGCGGACGGCACCGGGCTCAGCGCCGTCGAGCTCGAGTACTCCCTGCTGCAGCGGGGCGCGGAGCGCGACGTCGCGCCCGCCGCGGACGCGCTGGGGCTCGGCCTGCTGGCCTGGTCCCCGCTCGGCCGCGGCGTGCTGACGGGCAAGTACCGGCGCGCGATCCCCGCGGACTCCCGCGCGGCGTCGGCCCACCTGGCGGCGTTCGTCGACCCCTACCTGGACGCCGCGGCGTCGTCCGTCGTCGAGGCCGTGGCCACCGCGGCCGACGGGCTCGGGCGCGCGCCGCTCGAGGTCGCTCTCGCCTGGCTGCTGGCCCGCGACACGGTCGCCAGCGCGATCGTCGGGGCGCGGACGCCGGCCCAGCTGAGGGCTTCCCTCGCGGCCGTGGACCTCGACCTGCCGCGCGAGGTCCACGCCGCGCTCGACGACGTCTCCGCCCCGGAGATCGGCTACCCCGAGCGCTGGTAGGCCTGGCCCGGGGCGTCGGCCGGCCGGTCGGCGGGAGCCCCCGCCAGGTCGGGCCCCTCGAGGTCCGTGTCGAGCTCCGCGTCGAGGTCGTCGTCGTCCTCGTCGTCGTCCTCGTCGTCGTCCTGGTCGTCCCCGTCGTCGTCGTCCCCGTCGTCGAGGAAGAAGGGCGTGACCTCGGAGTAGACCTGGGCCAGCGCGTCCTCGTAGACCTCGAACGCGTCGGCCAGGACCTCGTAGGCGTCGTCGACCGCAGGGTCGTCGTCGCCCCGGCGGGTCGACACCGCGTGGTAGTGGGCCTCCAGCGCGGCGACGAAGCGGTCCAGCGCGGCACGCGGGTCTGCGGTCATGCTCTGACCGTAGCGCCCCACGGGGCACAATGGGCAGACGAAAACCGCCCGCCAGCACTTCGGGAGGACAGCGGATGGCTTCGATCCCGTCCACGCCGCAGGCAGACGCGCGCCCCGGCGCGCCGTCCGCCTGGCGCAAGCACGGACAGTACGAGTACCGCGTGCTGACCATCGACCGGGGCACGAGCGTCCCGGACGCGCGCAAGATGCTCACCGACGAGGCCGAGTACGGCCGGTGGGAGCTCGCGCGCACCCGCCTGTACATGGGCGGCGAACGCCGGGTGTGGCTGCGCCGCAAGATCATCAAGGTCAGCCCCACCTTCTGACCGGCCGGCACGCCAGGACGCAGGTCAGGACGTCGCATGGCCGACCACTTCCGCAAGTCGCGGGCGCACGCGCCGCCGGGGTTCTTCGCCACCGAGGCGGCGGGGCTCCGCTGGCTCGCCGTGCCGGGCGGCCCGCGGGTCGCCCGGGTGCTCGGGCACGGGCCGGAGCATCTCGACCTGGAGCGGGTCGACGCGGCGCGCCCCACGCCCGACGCCGCGCGCGACCTGGGCCGCCGCCTCGCCGTCCTGCACCGAGCGGGCGCCGCCGGGTTCGGCGTCCTCCCGCCGGGCGCCGGGCGCGGGTACTTCGGGCCGCTCGACGATCCCCTGCCCCTGGCCGCGGGGGTCTGGGGCGACTGGCCCGCCTTCTACGCGCACGCCCGGCTCCGGCCGGTCGTCGCGCAGGGCCGGGAGCGGGGCGTGCTCACCGCGCAGGACGCGGCCGCCGTCGAGCGGGTGTGCGGACGGCTCGGCGTCCTCGCGGGCCCTGCGGCACGGGAGGCACCGGCCCGCGTGCACGGCGACCTCTGGTTCGGGAACGTGCTGTGGTCGCGCGGGCCCGGCGGCTCCGCCGAGGCGGTGCTCATCGACCCGGCCGCCCACGGCGGGCACCGGGAGGCCGACCTCGCCATGCTCGCGCTCTTCGGGGCGCCGCACCTGGACGAGGTCCTCGCGGGCTACGACGCCGCGTGGCCCCTCGCCCCCGGGTGGCACGACCGGGTGCCGTTGCACCAGCTGTACCCGCTCGCCGTGCATGCCGTGCTCTTCGGCGGCGGGTACGTCGAGCAGACCCGCCACCTGCTCGCCCGCCTGGGCGGCTGACGACGGCTGAGGACGGCTGGCGACGGCGTGGTCAGCAGTCGCGCAGCAGGCGGTCCAGCACGCGCGTGCCGAAGCGCAGCGAGTCGACCGGCACCCGCTCGTCGACGCCGTGGAACATCCCGGAGAAGTCGAGGCCGGCTGGCAGGCGCAGCGGCGCGAACCCGTAGCCGGTGATGCCGAGGCGGGACAGCGACTTGTTGTCGGTGCCGCCGGAGAGCGTGTAGGGCAGCACCGTGGCCGCCGGGTCCTCGGCGAGCAGGGAGGCGACCATCGAGTCCACGAGGCCGCCGGAGAACGGCACCTCGAGCGCGGTGTCGGCGTGGATCGGCTCGACGCGCACGGACGGCCCGGCCAGCTCGCGCAGCGTCGCCATCCCCTCCTCCTCGTGCCCGGGGAGCAGGCGCACGTCGACCGTGGCCTCGGCCCGCCCGGGGATGACGTTGGCCTTGTAGCCCGCGTCCAGCTGCGTCGGGTTGGACGTGTGCCGCACCGTCGCGCCCACGAACTTGGCGGCCGGGCCCAGCGCCGCGACGAGCGCGTCGACCGCGGCCGGGTCCTCGCCGTCGAACGGGAGGCCGGTGAGGTCGGACACCCCGCGCAGCAGCTTCTCCACGGTGGGGGTCAACGTGTACGGCCACGGGTGCTGCCCGATCCGTGCGACCGCCGCCGCGAGCTCGGTCACCGCGTTCTCGGCGTTCACCTGGGACCCGTGGCCGGCGCGCCCGTCGGCGACGAGCCGCAGCCACGCGAGGCCCTTCTCCGCCGTCTGCAGCAGGTAGGCGCGCCGACCTCCCACCTCCACCGAGAAGCCGCCCACCTCGCTGATCGCCTCGGTGGCCCCCTCGAAGAGCTCGGGCCGGTGCCGCACGGCCCACTGCGCGCCGCGCACTCCGCCCGCCTCCTCGTCGGCGAAGAAGGCGACCACGACGTCGCGCGCGGGGCGCCGGCCCTCGCGGACCATCTGGCGCACGACCGCCAGGATCATCGCGTCCATGTCCTTCATGTCGACGGCGCCGCGTCCCCACAGGAGGCCGTCGATCTCCTCGCCGGCGAACGGGTCGACCGACCAGTCGTCGGCCGCGGCGGGCACGACGTCGGTGTGCCCGTGCAGCACCAGCGCGGGCCGGGTCGGGTCGGCACCCTCGAGCCGCGTCACGACCGACGTACGGCCGGGCTCCGACTCGAACAGCTCCACCTCGAGCCCCACCTCCGTGAGCAGCCCGGCGACGAGCTCCGCCGCCCGCCGCTCCCCCGGTCCCTCGCCGTTGCCGTAGTTCGAGGTGTCGATCCGCAGCAGGTCGCGGCAGATGTCCACGACCTCCTGCTCGGCGGTGGGGTGCGGGTCCGCGGTCGTGGGAGGCGTGCTCGGGCGCGGGGCGAGGGGCTGGGACGTCACCCCGACACCGTACCGGCGCCCGCGCGCGAAACGTTTAGCCGGGATGACGCCGTCCGCACCGTGGACCACCGTCGTGCCCACGCACCCACGGACCTCGAGGAGGAGGACCATCATGCGAAGACTCGCGGCATCCCTCGCCGCCGCCGCGCTGGCCGCCGTCGGCATCGTCGCCGCCGTCGGCCAGCCCGCGGCAGCCCACGGGGCCGAGGTGTTCCCCGGCTCCCGCCAGTACCTGTGCTGGGTGGACGCCCAGACCCCGAACGGGCAGCTCGACCCCGGCAACCCGGCGTGCGCCGACGCGCTCGCCGAGAGCGGGCCGAACGCGTACTACAACTGGTTCGGCAACCTGGACTCGAACGGCGCCGGACGCACCGAGGGGTACATCCCCGACGGCACCATCTGCTCCGGCGGCGACCGCGGCCCGTACGACTTCTCCGCGTTCAACGCGCCACGCACCGACTGGCCGACGACGCACCTCACCGCGGGCGCCACGTACGAGTTCCAGCACAACAACTGGGCCGAGCACCCCGGCCGGTTCGACGTCTACGTGACGAGGGAGGGCTTCGACCCGGCCCAGCCGCTCGGGTGGGCGGACCTCGAGCTGGTCGACTCCGTGACGGACCCGCCGGACACCGGGGGTCCGGGAGGCGACAACTACTACTACTGGGACGTCACCCTGCCCGCCGACCGCACCGGGCGCCACGTCGTGTTCACGCACTGGGTGCGCTCGGACAGCAGCGAGAACTTCTACAGCTGCTCGGACGTGGAGTTCGACGGCGGCGACGGCGAGGTCACCGGCATCGGCGACGGCACGGGCCCCGTGGACCCGCCCGCCTGCCCTGACGAGGCCCCGGGCGTCCCCGGCGAGGTGATGGCCCACGACGTGCGGGCCACGCAGGCGCACCTCATGTGGGGGGTCTCCCAGAGCGGCTGCGTGACGGGCTACGACGTGCTCGACGCCACGACGGGCGACGTCCTCGCGACGACCGACGGGTCACCCATGGTCGACCTCACCGGGCTGGACCCCGGCTCGACCTACGAGGTGACGGTGCGGGCCCGCAACGACAACACCGGCGAGGTCTCCGCCGCCACCGCGGCGGCCGCCTTCACCACGACGACCGACGACGGCGAGCCGACGGACGGCGCGTGCACCGCCGCCTACACCACGACGAGCTCGTGGTCCGGCGGCTACCAGGGCCAGATCGTCGTCACCGCGCGCGACGCCGACCTCGCCTCGTGGCGCGTCGACGCCGGCGCCATCACCTCCACGACCATGTGGGGCGGCGAGCTGGCGGACGGCGTCGTGACCCCGGTGGCGTGGACCGCGCACGTCGCCGCCGGCCAGAGCGTGACCGTCGGCTTCGTCGGGTCCGGGCAGGCGCCCGCCGACGGGGCCCTCGCCTGCTCCTGACCGGCCGTACCCGCACCACGACACCGGGGCGCTCACCGGGCGGCTACGACCGCCGCTCGGTGAGCGTCCCGTCCGCGGCCAGCACCAGCTCGGCGTCGAGGCCGAGCCGGTCGAGGAACGCCCGGTCGTGGCTCACGACGAGCAGCGCGCCGCGGTACGCCGCCAGGGCCTGCACCAGCTGGTCGGTGCTGGCGATGTCGAGGTTGTTGGTGGGCTCGTCCAGCACGAGCAGCTGGGCGGGCGGGTCGGACAGCAGCAGGCGGGCCAGGGTCACGCGGAACCGCTCGCCGCCGGACAGCGTCGCGACCGGGCGGCCCACCTGGTCGCCCCGCACCAGGAACCGCGCCAGCCGGTTGCGCAGGTCTCCCGGCGCCACGTCCGGTGCGCCGGCCCGCACGGCGTCGAGCACCGTCTGGTCGTCGTCCAGCACGTCGAGCCGCTGCGGCAGGTAGCCGACCCGGTCGGTGAGCGTCTCGGCGACCGCTCCCGTCCCGACGTCGGCGCCCACGGGCGCCACCCCGACGAGCCGCTCCAGCAACGTCGTCTTGCCGACGCCGTTGGGTCCGGTCAGCGCCACGCGCTCCGGCCCGGCGAGCACGACCTCGCGCCCGTCCGTGCCCCGCAGGACGGCCAGCCGGCGCCCCGCAGGGACGTCCGGGTCGGGCAGGTCGACGACGATGCGGTCGTCGTCGCGCACGGAGAGCTCGGCGGCCTCGACCGCCGCCCGGGCGTCGGCCTCCTTCCCGGCGGCCTGGCCGCGCCGCGCGGCCTGCGACTTCTCGGCGGAGTTGCGCCGGTCGTTGATGGCGGCCTTGACGTACCGGCGCTCGACGACGTCCTTGCGTCCCCGGCGCTCGGAGTGCGCGATGCGCTCCTCGGCCTTGATCCGCTCGCGCTTCTCGCGCCGCAGGATCTGCTCGGCATCGCGCAGGGCGGAGCGTGCCGCCTCCTGCTGCGCCGCCAGGTGCTCCTCGTACTGCGCGTACGTGCCGCCGTACGTCGTGAGCGAGCCGGTACGCAGCTCCGCGGTCTCGTCGACCAGCTCGAGCAGCTGCCTGTCGTGCGAGACGACGACGAGCGCGCCGCGCCACGTGCGCACGAGCTCGTGCAGGCGCTCGCGGGCGTCGCCGTCGAGGTTGTTCGTCGGCTCGTCCAGGAGCGCGACGTCGGCGCCCCGCAGGCGCACGCCCGTGACGGCGACAAGCATCGCCTCGCCGCCCGAGAGGGTGCCGACCGGGCGGTCGAGCACGCCGTCGCCGGCCGGGAGACCCGTGCCGGCGAGCTCGGCGAGGGCGCGCTCCTCGACGTCCCAGCCGTCGCCGACGACGTCGAACAGCGCCGCGAGCTCCGCCTCGGGCGCCGTGCCCTCCGTGATGGCGCGCACCGCGTCGACGACGTCGCGCACGCCCAGCAGGTCCGCGACCGTGGCGTCGGTGTCGAGCGTCAGCCGCTGCGGCAGGTAGTCCGCGACGCCGGACACGCTGATCGACCCGGACGTCGGGCGCAGCCGGCCGGCGACGAGGCGCAGCAGCGTGGACTTGCCCGCGCCGTTGAGGCCGACGAGGCCGGTGCGGCCGCGGGAGAAGGCGCCGGACACGCCGGCGATCGGGGTGGCCCCGTCGGGCCAGGAGAAGGTGAGGTCGTGCAGGACGACGGAGGGGTGGGGAGCAGGCACGAAGACTCCAGCGGTGCGAGGAACGGCGGACGGCGGGTGCGTCGACGCCGCTCCCCCGGGCCGCACTCGAGCGTGCAGGCCGGCAGGGAGCCTCGGGGTCGACGCGTCAGGCGGTCGTCCGGATGCCCGTCATCGCTGTGGTGCGCCTCTCGTCCTGGAGCCGTCCCCTCTCACGCGCGGCGGAGGCCGCGGGGACGGCGTCGATGCTACCCGACCTCGGGGCGAGGGCCACCGGATTTCGCCGCGGGCGCGCCCCGGCCGTGCAGCCACGTCTCGAACGCCTTGCGCGACGTCAGGCGCGGCACGTAGAGCTCGGCCTTGAGGCGGGAGTTGTCGAGCACCGGCCGGTGGCGCAGGAACCCCACGCGCTCCGGGCCGTGCACGGTGAGGCGCAGCGCGTGACCGACCCGCAGCGCGGCGGCCAGCGCCCACGCCGGCACGTCGAGCGTGCGGCGGCCGAGGCTCGCGGCGATGTCCGCCACGGTCACGACGCCGTCCCCGCACACGTTGAACGTCCCGGTGGTGTCGCCGGTCGCCCCCGCCACGACCGCTCCGGTCACGTCGTCGACCCACGCGAAGACGAACGGGCTCTCCGAGCCGCGCACCCGCAGCAGCCGGCGGGCGCGCCACAGCGCGGTGATCTGGTTGTCCACCCCCGGGCCGAGGATCGTCCCGATCCGCAGCACGACCTGGCCGAGCCCTGGATGGTCGGCGCGGTAGCGCGCGAGCATCTCCTCGACCTCGCGCTTGTGCCGCGAGTACGTGAACTCCTCGTTGCCGCGCACCGGGTCGGTCTCGCGCAGCGGCACGGGGTTGTCCGCGTGGTACCCGTACGCGGCGCCCGACGACGAGATCACCACGCGCCGCGCCCCGGCCGCCACGCAGGCGTCGAGCACGTTCCGGGTGCCGTCGACGTCGACGGCGCGCTCGGCCGCCGCGTCGAGGGTGCCCGGGTTCACGATCGCGGCGAGGTGCACCACGGTGTCGACGTCGTGCTCCGCGATCACGCCCGCCACGGACGCCGGGTCGGTGACGTCCAGGCGCGCCCAGGTCGCGCCGTCGGGCACCCGCGCCTCGCGCAGGTCGCCCGCGACGACGTGCGCGACGTCGTCGCGGGCCGCGAGGGCCGCCACGGCGTGCGACCCGAGGAACCCGGCCCCGCCGGTCACCAGCACGCGGATCATGCCGCCACCTCCTCGCGGGCCGCGCGGGCCCGCGTCCGTCGCGCCCAGACGGTCGCCAGCGCCAGGCCGGCCACGATGTCCCAGATGCCCCACCAGCCGGCGACGACCGCCATGCCGCCCAGCCCGCCGAAGAACGTGAAGACGAGGCCGAGGCCGAGGCCCGCGTTCCGGATGCCGACCTCGAACGTGACCGCCTTCACCTCGCGCGGCGCGAGCCGCCCGGCGCGGCCGGCGATGTAGCCCAGGCCGAGGGCCGCGGCGTCGTGCAGGAACACGGCCAGCAGGACCACGCCGATGGACGCGACGAAGACCGCGAAGTTCCCGGCGAGCGCGGCGACGATGAAGCCGACCAGCGCCACGAGGCTCGCCCAGCGCACCGGGCGGTGCACGCGGGCCGCGAGCGCCGGCCAGCGCGTGCGCACCAGCATCCCGGCCGCGAACGGCACGCCGATCACCAGGAGGATCTCGAGCAGCATCTGCCCGGCGTCCAGGCGGACGTCCGTGAGGATGGCGCCGGCCGTCGGGTGCAGCGACCCCCACAGGGCGAGGTTGAGCGGCATCGCGACGATGTAGATCGCGTTCCCGACGGCGGTGAGCGACACCGACAGCGCGACGTTGCCGCCCGAGCGGTGCGTGAGCACCTGGGACACGTTCCCGGGCGGGCAGCACGCGACGAGGATCATCCCGAGGGCGACGGAGGCCTGCACGTCGAGCAGCAGCGTGAGGCCGAAGGTCACGGCGGGGAGCGCGACGAGCTGGGCGAGCAGCGCCAGCACGGCTGCCCGCGGCGCGCGGCGCAGCGCCCGGAAGTCCGCGGGCGACGTGTCGAGCGCGATGCCCAGCATGATCAGGCCGAGCACGAGGTCCAGGGCGACCATCGAGCCCGGGGCGAACCGCACGGCGACGTCGTCGATGTTCATGCCGCGCTCTCCGCGGCCGGCGCGAGCTCGTCGGCCAGGCGCCGCACGGTGCGGCGGTAGGCGTCCTTGTTCACGTAGTAGCTCATCCGCTCCAGCCCGAGGTAGCGGTAGCCGCCCGTCAGGTCCGGCCACGGCTCGGTCAGGCGACGGCGGAACCGCACCGCCCGCGCCCGGGCGCCGACGTCGCCGTCGTCCCCGGCCGCCACGGCCGCGAGGTAGCGCGCCACCAGCTCGGCCTGCTCGGCGCGACCCTGCCAGCCGATGCCCGACGCCTCGAGCATCCCGACGACGAACAGGCCGTTGCCCGAGGGCGGCACGATGTTGCAGAACAGCCGCGGCGCCGTCCCGGAGCCCGGCCCCGCCCACGCGAGATGGCGGGGGTCGAGGAACGGGTAGTCGAGCCGGTAGCCGGTCGCGAGCAGCACGAGGTCGTAGTCGCCGCTGCTGCCGTCGGCGAAGTGCACCGTGCGCCCGTCGCACCGCGCGACGTCGGCCCGCACCCGCAGGTCGCCCTGGCCCGCGTGCTGCAGCACGAGCGAGTTCACCACGGGGTGCGACTCGTAGATCTTGTGGTCCGGCTCCGGGAAGCCGAACCGCCGCGGGTCGCCGTTCAGCAGCCGCAGCAGGCGGGAGTCGACGGCCTGCTTGACGCGTGCGGGCAGCGGACGCCCCTGGTTGAGGGTGTCGGTGGGCCGGCCCAGCAGGTAGCGCGGGACGAACCAGTAGCCGCGGCGGACCGACAGGTCGACCGACGCGGCGCGGTGGACGGCGTCGACGGCGATGTCGCAGCCGGAGTTGCCGCCCCCGACGACGAGCACCCGCTTGCCCGCGAACACGTCCGCGCTCTTGTAGGCGCTCGAGTGCAGCACCTCGCCGTCGAACGCGCCGGGCAGCGTGGGGACGTTCGGCTCGGCGAGCGTGCCGTTCGCGATCACCACGTGCGAGTAGGTGCGCTCGACCGCGTCGTCGGCTCCCGACCCCGGGGCCGACCCGGCGGGCGCGGATCGCACCGTCCAGCCGCTGCGCCCGCTGTCGTCGCCGCCCACCGGCTCGACGCCGAGCACCCGGGTGCCGAAGCGGAAGCGCTCCCGCAGCCCGAACTCGACGGCGTACCGGCGGAAGTAGCGCAGCAGCTCGCGATGGCTCGGGTAGTCGGCGGCCGAGTCCATCGGCAGCTCGTCGAACTGGGTCGTGGTGCGCGAGGAGATGAGGTGCGCCGACTCGTAGACCGTCGAGCGGGGGTTGTCGATGTCCCACAGCCCGCCGACGTCCGTGTGGGCCTCGTACCCGTCGAAGGCGAGCCCGGCGCGGTCCAGCGCCCGCGCGGCGGCCAGGCCCGACGGCCCCGCCCCGATCACCGCGACCCGTCGTTCCAGCCCCATCGCCAGCCTCCATGCTCCCGGCGCGCGCTGTGCGTGCCTCGATCCGCGCCCTTGCGCGCAGGGAGCATACGGTCCAGGCGCTGCGGCGCCCAAAGCCGACCGGTCAGGCGGCGGCGGGGGCCTCCGCGGGCCACGGCTCGCTCGGCTCGCGCGGGTCGCCGGGCACGTAGGACCCCACCCACGAGTCCTGGAGCACGCCGCGCTGCGCACCGAAGCGGCGCAGCAGTCCCTCGTACCGGAACCCGAGCTTCCACGCGACGCGGCGCGACGCCCAGTTGCCGACGTTCGCGCGCCAGCGCACGACGCCGAGCCCCAGCCCTTCGGGGTCGACCGCCCAGTCGACGACGAGCCGCGCCGCCTCCGTCGTCAGGCCGCGGCCCCGTGCGTCCGGGGCGCACCAGAACCCCAGCTCCCCCGCCGGCTCGACACCCGGCCCGCCCTCCCTCGACATGCCCACCATGCCGAGCACCGGGCCGTCGATGCCTCCGGGGGCGCGCACGGCCCAGGTGAAGTCCTTCTCCTCGGACCAGCCGTCGGCGACGAACCTCTCGACGAAGCCCACCGCGTCGTCGCGCGTGTACGGCGACGGCACCGTGGTCCACCGCGCGATGGCGGGGTCGGCGCAGACCTCGGCGATGCGCTCGACGTCGGCGGCGGTCGGGACGGACAGGCGGACGCGGTCGGTGGCGAGGACGAACGGCTCCATCGGGGCATCGTGGCACGCCCGGCCGACGGCCTCACGGCTATTTGTCCGGGGTCTCCTCGGGTGTCTCCGTGGCCCCGCGACCGCCCGGCGCGGCGTCGGCGTCCGGCGGGACGACGATCGGGGCCACGGCGAGCGGCCGGTCGCCCGGCCCGGGCTGCTCGTCGAGCTCGGGGTGCGGCCGGTCGCCCCGCAGGGTCGAGAACACGGTCCACGCGACCGCCATGAGCGGGACGGCGATGATCGCGCCGAGGATGCCGGCCAGCACGGTGCCGGCGGTGACGCCGAGGCCGATGACCAGGGGGTGCAGGGCGACCTGCTTGCCCATGATGAGCGGCTGCAGCACGTGCCCCTCGAGCTGCCCGATGAGCGCGATGCCGATCGTGACGATGAGGGCCGTGACGAACCCGTTGGCCGCGAGCGCCACGACGGCCGCGATGATCATCGCCAGCGGCGCGCCGATCAGCGGGATGAACGCGCCGATGAACACCAGCACGGCCAGCGGGGCCGCCAGCGGCACCCCGAGAATCGTGAGCAGGATGAACGCCAGGACGCCGTCGACGAAGGCGATGATGACGGTGCCGCGCGCGTAGCCGGAGAAGCTGTACCAGCCGGCCCCCGCGGCCGCCTGCCACCGGTTGCGGTGCTCCTGGGGGATCTGGCCGAGGAACCAGCGCCACATCCTGCCGCCCGACGCGACGAAGAACACCGTGCAGAAGATCGACAGGGCGAAGATCGCGAAGCCCTCGAAGACCGAGCCCGCACTCTGCGCCGCCTGGCTGACCAGCGAGTCGGCGTTGTCGGCGATCCACTGCCGCCCCTGGTCGATCCACTCGTTGATCTGGTCGCCGGTCACGGAGAGCCCGAACGGCCCGCTCTCCACGTAGGTGAGGATCTGCTGTACGCCGGTGTCGAACTGGCCGGCGAGCTGCTCCCACTGACCCGCCACCGACGCGACCACGTACGTGAGGAGGCCACCCAGCACGAGGAACGCGCTGAGGATCGCCAGGGCGGTGGCCAGCGCTCGCGGCATGATCTTGGCGTAGAGGTCGGCGACCGGGTTCAGCACCGACGCGAACACCAGCCCGAGGAACACGGCGATGAAGACCAGCTGCACCTGCACGGTCGCCCAGAACACGAGCGCGACCGCCGCCGTCAGGGCGATGAGCCGCCACGACCAACCGGCCGACGTCCGCAGCCAGGCCGGGACGTTCTCGCTCGCGCGCTTCGCCACCCGTGCGCTCCTCTCCCCCGCTCGTCCGCCCAGTGTGCCGCACGGTGCCCACCCGTCGTGGGAGGACGACGCGCGTCGCCCGCCGGGGTGAACTTCCTGGTGAATCTCGCCCGGCCGGCCGTGGGCCGGTGCGCGACGTGCGCCGCCGCCGGACGATGGACGCACGTCGCCCGGCGACAGGAGGAGCCCACCATGACCACGACGTCCCCGCAGCCCGGCAGCGCCCCCGCGCCCCCTCCGCCGGCGGCGCCCGCGCCGATGCCCGCGTACGACGCCGAGACCCTCGCCGCGGTCCTCGCCGTCCTGCCTGAGGTCGACGCCGTCGAGCTGAAGCTCACCGTGCCCGGCGCGGACCACCGCCGGGTGCTCGACAGGCTCGGGATCGATGCGCTCGACGCGACGATCCGCCAGGTCGTGTTCTTCGACACCCCCGCGCTCGACCTGTCCGCCGCGGGCCTCGTCGTCCGCGCCCGGCGCACGCAGCGCAAGGACGGCGACCTCACCGCGAAGCTGCGACCGATGCTGCCGGCGGACGTCCCGGCGACCGTGCGGCGGGCGGACGGCTTCAAGGTCGAGGTGGACGCGTCGCCCGCCGGCTTCACCTGCTCGTGCTCCGCGACGCGGCGGCTCCCCGACCACGACGTCCGGGCCCTGCTGGACGACGTCGGCCGCCTCCCCGGCCTGCTCGACCGCACGCAGCGCGCGCTCCTCGAGCCGCGCCTCCCGGCCGGGGTCACGCTCGACGACCTGCGCGTGCTGGGTCCGACGACCCTCCTCAAGGCGCGGTTCGCACCCGAGGGGCTGCCGCGGCGCCTGACCGCCGAGCTGTGGTTCCTGCCCGACGGCGACCGCGTCCTCGAGCTGTCCACCAAGGCGGCGCCGCCCGCGGCCTTCCAGGCGGCGGCCGAGACGAAGGTGTTCCTCGCGGGCCGGGGCGTCGATCTCGGCGCGCCCCAGGAGACGAAGACCCGGGCGGCGCTGGCCGCGTTCGCCGTGCGCTCCGCCGCGGTGTGACGTACGCGCGCCGTGACGAGGTGCGGGGGCACGAAAAAGCCCCCGGGTTGTGGACCCCGGGGGCTTGTTCGTCGCTGTCTCAACGAGTGTCCGGAGGGGGACTTGAACCCCCACGCCCGATAAAGGGCACTAGCACCTCAAGCTAGCGCGTCTGCCATTCCGCCACCCGGACGAGTGGACCTCGACAGCGCCTCGGCGCCGTCTCGGTGCGGGGAAAAACATAGCACGGCGGGGGCGTGCTCTCGCAAACCGCGACGTCGCCCCGCTGGTCACAGGCACGGGCGTCGGCGGCGGCGTGTAGCGTCCTGCCCGGCCCGGACCAACCGGTCAAGGGTGCGGAACTGGACAAGCACGACCGGACGGGAGAACGACGACGTCATGATGGGTGGGCACCACGCCGCGTCGGGAGCGGCCGCCTGGGTCGCGGTGACGTCGACGGCGCCGTTCGCGTTCGGCTGGCACCCCGTCTCCGAGGTCGGGGTGATGACCGGCGCGCTGGTCTGCGCGGGCGCCGCGTTGCTGCCCGACGCCGACCACCACAGCGGCACCATCGCCCACTCGTTGCCCCCGGTCTCCGAGGGCGTCTCCAAGCTCGTCGCGACCGTGTCCGGCGGGCACCGCAACGGCACGCACTCCATCCTCGGCATCGCCGTCTTCACCGCGATCGCCTGGGTGATGGGCATGGTCTCCGTCAGCACGGAGGCGTTCGGCGAGGTGCTCGTCGGCCCCGGCGTCATGGCGGTCCTGCTCATCGCGTTCGCCCTGCGCGCCTGGAAGGTGACGGGCGGCAAGCGCTGGTGGACCTGGACGCTGTCGCTGCTCCTCGCCGCGTGCGTGGCCGTCTTCGCGCCCGAGGAGTGGAACTGGATGCCGCTGGCCGTCGCCCTCGGCTGCACCGTGCACGTGCTCGGCGACCTCGTCACCACCGCCGGCGTCCCCCTCCTGTGGCCGCTGAAGTTCCGCTCCCCCTACTGGGTGCGCCGCTACCGGGTGCTGCCCTTCGACGACGTGTGGCGCGACGGCGGCAACATCTCGCTGCCCGTCCTCGGCGACGCCGGGTCGTGGCGGGAATGGGTCGTCATGACGCCGGTCAGCCTCTACGCCGTCGTCGGCGTGGCCTGGGCCGCCCTGGGACAGATGGGCTTCGACACCCAGCCGGTGTGGGACCAGGTCACCGCCTGGGCGAGCGCGATCGGCGGCTGACAGCCACGCCCCGTGACGGTCAGCGCGCCAGCGCGGCGCGCAGCCGGGCGTCCTCCTCCGCAGCACCGGGCAGGCCCAGGCGCGGGTCGTCGACGACGCGCCCGCCCAGCACGGCGTCGAGGTAGCGCCGGTCGGCGTCGAGGCGAGCGACCGCGGCCGCCGTGGGCGACCCGTGCCCCGGCACGACGACGGCGCACCGGGCCACGAACGGCGCGAGCCGGTCCAGCCCTGCGAGGAAGCGCTCGGCGCTCTCCTTCGCGCCCCCGCCCGCGATCTCGTCGAGCGGCAGCGGGAGCTCGACGTCGCTCAGCACGTCTCCCGCCACCAGCACCCGGCTGCGCGGCAGCCAGAGCGCTCCGTGCCCGGGGGCGTGGCCGTCGTGGACCACGAGCTCGGTGGGCGGCAGCACGCCGTCCGGGTCGGGGACCCCACGCGCGGTCGCCGGGACCGGGGCGACGCGCCCGAGCAGGTCGAGGACCTCGGCCGGGTGCCCGGCTCCCCCGTGACGCTCGGCGTCGGCGCGCGCCTCCGCCAGCAGGCGCGCGCGCTCCCGGCGCGCGACCCGCGCCGCCCGCGCCGTCGCCCAGCGCGGCACGTCGAGCCCGAGACGCGGGTGCCACAGCAGATGGTCGTGGTGGGCGTGCGTCGCGTACCCGGCGACGACCCGGCCGCCCCGGGCGTCCACCCCGTCGGCGACCGCCACCAGCTCGTCGGGCTCCCACGCCGGGTCGACCAGGAGCGCAGCGCGACCGCCGTCGCCGGACCCGGTCGGTGCGAGCACCAGGGTCGTCGTGGTGTGCAGACGGCGGGCGGTGCGGACCAGGACGTCCTCGACGCCCGGGCCACCCTCCACGACCGGCGCGAACCCCATCCCCGCACCCTACGCACCGAGAAGACGAAGAAGACCGAAAAAGACATGGACCGCCGTGACCCGCTCCTGCCATGCTCCCCGCAGGCGGCACGCGATCGGCGCGGGCCCGCACGCGAAGGAGGGCAGAGCGATGGACGACGTCGTCATGCGCGCCCTCCCGGAGGCTCTCCGGCGGGCGGACACCACCCGATCCTGAGGGGCCGCTCGAGCTCCTCGACCTGAGCAGGAGTCTCGCGTGCACCAGCACACCCCTTTCCCTTCCCTTTCTTCCTCGTCCTCCTTCGCCGCCTTCTCGGTCGCCTCGGACGGCGACCTCCCCGTGGAGCCCGGCCCCGACCAGCGGTGGTCCACCTGGACCTCCGTGACCAAGGGCCAGCGCGGCCCCGAGCCGCGGCCCGACTGGGTCGTCACCGCCGACGCCGCCCTCGACACCGAGCTCGGCGTGCTCAAGACCGGCAAGGAGGCGGACGTCTTCCTCGTCGAGCGCGCCGTGCCCGACGACCCGACCCGTCGCAGCCTGCTCGCCGCCAAGCGGTACCGCGGCCGCGACCACCGCCAGTTCCACCGCGACGGCGAGTACACCGACGGGCGGCGCGTGCGCCGCACCCGCGACCAGCGCGCCATCGAGGACCGCAAGTCCTCGTGGGGCAAGGCGGTCGCCGCGACCCAGTGGGCCGACGCCGAGTTCCTCGCCCTGTCCCGCCTGTGGGACGCCGGTGCGCCCGTGCCCTACCCGGTGCAGATCGACGGCACCGAGCTGCTGCTCGAGTTCGTCGGCCGGGAGTCGGCGGACGGCACGGCCGAGGCCGCGCCGCGCCTCGCCCGCACCCGGCCCGACCCGTCGCACCTCGCGGACTGGTTCGAGCAGCTGCGGCACGGCATGGGCGTCATCGCCCGGCTCGGGTGGGCGCACGGAGACCTGTCGCCGTACAACATCCTCGTGGACGGCCTCGGCGACGGGGCCGACGACGGCGGGCGGCTCGTGATCATCGACCTGCCCCAGGTCGTGGACCTCGTGGCCAACCCGTTCGGCGCGGACCTGCTGCACCGCGACTGCCGCAACGTGTGCACGTGGTTCGCGTCCCGTGGCCTCGACGTCGACCCCGACGAGCTCTTCGCGGACGTCTTCGCGCAGGCGTGGTGAGCGCCCGTCAGCCGCCCGCGCCGACGGAGCGGTCCGGGGCTCCGTCCTCCTCCGTGCACGTCACGGTCCGCCCACCTCGCGCCCGGGACGTCCCAGACCGTGCCCTCGCCGCAGTCCCCCGCGGTCATCGAGCCCTCGACGGCCGAGAGTGTGAACGTGCGTCCCGACCCGCCGTTGAACTGGAGGGAGAAGCCGTCCGGGCCGAAGACCCCGGCGGCGACGGCGGCTCATGAGCGCTGATCATGGCGCGGGGCTACCGTGAACGGATGGCGAATCCGACGGGCTCGTACGACGGCGAGGCGCTGTCCTCCTTCCTCGCGGACCTGGGCCTGGTGCTCGGCGCGGAGGACCTCGAGGCGGTGACCGACCGCTACGACCTGCCCGCCCTGCTCGTGGGCCAGGAGAGCTCGACCCTCCTCGCGTCGCCCGAGGACGTGCTCGACCTGTCCAGGAGCCGCCCGGTCGCCGCACGGGCGCGCGAGGCCGTCGCGGTGCTGCCCGAGCTGGTCGCCCTCGAGGAGGTCGGCTGGGGTCTGCTCTGGGTCGAGGTCCGCTGGTCCTACCGGGACGAGCTCGCGGCCGAGATCGCCGACGAGAGGTGCCGCTACCTCCTGCGGCGCGGGCGCGGGACCTTCGAGGTCTGCGTCGTCGCTCCCCTGGGCTGACCCCCCCGCCCTCTTCCGCTCGGCGTCGACGCATGGTTGTATATAAGCAACGACTTATACGAAGGAGGGTCGCCATGACCACCATCACCATCGACCCGGTCGCCACCGCAGGCCTCGTGGCGCGGGAGATCCGCAGCGGCGAGCGCGACGGCGCGCCGACGAAGATCGCCGTCGCCCGCCGTGCCTACGCCACCGACCGGGCCGACCTCTGGGACGCGGTCACGTCCGCCGCCCGCATCCCCCGCTGGTTCCTTCCGGTCAGCGGCGACCTGACGGTCGGGGGCCGCTACCAGCTCGAGGGGAACGCGGGGGGCACCGTCGAGCGCTGCGACGCCCCGGCGAGCTTCGCCGTCACCTGGGAGTTCGGCGGCTCCGTCTCGTGGCTGACCGTCGCCCTGACGGAGGACGGCGACGGCACCGTCCTCGAGCTCGTGCACGAGGCCGTCGTCCCGCAGGAGCTCTGGGACCAGTACGGCCCCGGCGCCACCGGCGTGGGCTGGGACCTGGGGCTCATGGGGCTGGGCCTGC
Organism: Isoptericola sp. NPDC056618; assembly: GCF_042792715.1. NCBI lineage: Bacteria > Bacillati > Actinomycetota > Actinomycetes > Micrococcales > Promicromonosporaceae > Isoptericola > Isoptericola sp. NPDC056618. The sequence goes on from NZ_JBHTVZ010000005.1 coordinate 87,669, forward strand.
ACGTCGCGGACCCGACCGGCGCGATCGACCCGAAGGCCGCGGAGGCCTGGTCGCTCTCCCCCGAGGGCGTCACGTTTTCCCGGCTCGCCGCCGCGGGCTGGGCGGACGCCGCGATCGCCGACGGTGACGACCCGGACGCCGCCCGCGCGGCGGCCGAGCGCACCGTCGCCTTCTACACCACGGTGCCGGAGGCCTGATGCCGCACGCTGCGGCGTCGGCGGGAGCGCCTTCCGCGGCCCCGGGGGAGGTCCCGGAGGGCGAGCGGTCCGCGCCGCGGGGGCCCTTCGAGGCGCTGGGCGACCCCGTGCGGCGGCGCCTGCTCGAGCTGCTCGCCGGCGGCGAGCGGCCCGCCGGAGCACTGGTCGACGCGCTGCGGGCGGAGGCCCGCATCTCGCAGCCGGCCGTCTCGCAGCACCTGCGGGTGCTGCGCGACGCGCGCCTCGTCACCGTGCGCGCCGACGGCACGCGCCGCCTCTACGCCGTCGACGACACCGGGCTCGACGTCGTGCGCCTGTGGCTGGGGCGCTTCGGCGACCCGTTCGCCCAACCACTCGACGCCCTCGCGACCGAGGTCGCCCGCGGCCGTCGCGCGCGGCGGCGCGGGACCGGCGGCGCCGGCTCGAAGGACGCCGCGAGCGACGCCGGCTGACGGCGCACCCGGTCAGGCGCTCGGGGCGTCGGCCGGCCGTGCCGCCGAGGACTCCGCCCGGTGGCGCGGCTCGTGGTACGGCTTGGGCAGCTTCAGGTGCCGCTCGGCCAGGATGCCGCGCAGCACGTCGGGGGCGTCGGTGATGAGGCCGTCGACGCCGAGGTCGAGCAGGGACCCGATCGTCGCGGGGTCGTCCACGGTCCAGGGGACCACCCGCATCCCGGCGTCGTGGGCCGCGTCGACCAGCTCGCGGGTGGTGAACGGCACGTACCCGGGGTCGTCGACGCCGCCGCCCTGCGGATCGCCGTGCACCGGCGAGACGGCGTCGGCGCCGAACGACGCGGCCGCGGCGACGAACCTCTGCTGGAGCGAGCCGTCGAAGTCGTCGATGTCGAGGCCCCCGAGCCAGGGGGACGCGCCCGGCAGACCCTGCTGCAGGAACTGCTGGCCGTTGGTGAGGGCCACGAGGGGCAGGCGCGGCTCGACCTCGCGCATCCGCATCAGGGAGCCCCAGTCGAAGCTCTGGATCGTCACCTGGTCGACCAGGCGCGCGCGGCGCACCTCCCGGGCCACGACCTGCACGAACTGCTCGCGCGGCGCGGTCTGCTCCGGCGCGCCCGCCTCGACCTTGGTCTCGACGTTCAGCGTGACCTGGCGCGCCCGGTAGTCGTTCACCAGGTCGAAGACCTCCGACAGCAGCGGGATCCGCTCGCCCGGGTGCAGCTCCTGGCCGGGGAACTGCGGCTGGCGCAGGGACCCGCAGTCGACGGTGCGGACCTGGGCGAGCGTGAGGTCCTTCACGTACGTCGCCCCGGGCACGTACGGGTACTCCGGGTCGCCGGGGAACGCCGGCCCCGTGTCCACGCACTTGGCGGGGTTGAGGTCGCGGTCGTGGGTCACCACGGCGTACCCGTCGGCGGTGATCTGCACGTCCAGCTCGAGGGTGCTCACCCCGAGCTCGAGGGCGTTCGCGAACGCGGGCAGCGTGTTCTCCACCGTCATCGCCACGCCGCCCCGGTGGGCCTGCAGGTCGAAGGCCCGCGGGCCCCCGTGCCCGGGGCCATGGCCATGCCCCTGCCCCGCGACGGCCGGCGCGGCGCCCGCGGCCAGGAGGGCGGCACCGGCGAGGGCGCTGACGAGGACGGCGACGACGGGTCGACGGGTGCGCATGCGCCGAGCCTGCGCGCCCGCGGTGGCCCGCGGGTGGCCCCGCGACGGCGTGTCGCCGACAGCTCGGTGAACTCCCCGGGGTGGCCGGCAGGTTCCGGGGGCGTCATCGGAAGTCCCGCGACCGGGTGGACACGGGCAGCCGCAGCGGCGCGAGGTGCTCCGCGAGCAGGTTGACGGCGCCGTCGGCCTTCTCGACCCGGCCCCGGACCACCATCGCGGGGGCGCCGCGCGCCACGGTCCGGAAGCGGCGCCACAGCCCCGCCGTGCAGATGACGTTGAGCAGCCCCGTCTCGTCCTCGAGCGACAGGAACGTCACGCCGCCCGCCGTGCCCGGGCGCTGCCGGTGCGTCACGACGCCGCCCACCGCCACCCGCCGGCCGGGCTCCGTGGCGCACACTCCCGCGACGGTGAGCACCCCCGCCTTCTCCAGGCCCTCGCGCACGTGCTCCAGCGGCGACGTCGAGCCGGGCGTGATGCCGGTGGCCCAGGCGTCGGCGACGTCCGTCTCGACCGGGGTCATGCCGGGCAGCGTCGGGGCATCCACCCCGACGGACACGCCCGGCAGGGTGCCCGGCCCCTCCTGGCCGAGCGCCCCGGCGGCCCACAGCGCCTCGCGACGCCCGGCCCCCAGCCCCTCGGTGGCGCCCGCGGTGGCGAGCGCCTCCAGCTGGGCGGTGCTGAGCCCGACCCGGCGGGCCAGGTCGCGCAGGTCGCGGAACGGTCCGCGCTCGGCCCGCTCGGCGACCATCTGCTCGGCCAGGTCGTCGCCGATCCCGCGCACCGCCGACAACCCCAGCCGGACGGCCAGCGCCGGGTCGGGCGCCGGCCCGAAGTCGTCACGCCCGGAAGGCGGGGACGACGGTTCCGCCGAACGCTCCACGCCCGCCAGCGCCCGGGAGGCGTTGACGTCCGGCCGCAGCACCTGCACCCCGTGCCGGCGCGCGTCGGCGGCCAGCGACTGCGGCGAGTAGAACCCCATGGGCTGCGCGGCCAGGAGGCCGGCGTAGAACGCGGCGGGGTGGTGCACCTTGAGCCACGAGCTCGCGTACACGAGGTAGGCGAACGAGTAGGCGTGCGACTCGGGGAAGCCGAAGTCCGCGAACGCCTTGAGCTTGTCGTAGATCTCCTCGCGCACGGCCGGGTCGTCCACCCCCTTCGCGCGCATCCCGTCCATGAGCCGCCCGCGCAGCGCCTCCATCCGCTCCACCGACCGCTTGGAGCCCATCGCCCGGCGCAGCTGGTCGGACTCGGCGGCGCTGAACCCCGCGACGTCGATCGCCATCTGCATGAGCTGCTCCTGGAACAGCGGCACGCCCTTGGTCTTGCCGAGGGAGCTCTCCAGCAGCGGGTGCAGGAAGGTCACCGGCTCGCGGCCCCGCGCCCGCTCGATGTACGGGTGCACGGAACCGCCCTGGATGGGGCCGGGGCGGATGAGCGCGACCTCGATGACGATGTCGTAGAACGTCCGCGGCCGCAGGCGCGGCAGGGTGGCCATCTGGGCCCGCGACTCCACCTGGAAAACCCCGACCGTGTCGGCGGCGCACAGCAGGTCGTAGACCGCCGGGTCGTCGTCGGGCAGGCCGTGCAGCGTGAGCCGCTCCCCGGTGTGCTCCTCGATCGAGTCGAACGCGTACCGGATGGCGGTGAGCATCCCGAGGCCGAGCAGGTCGAACTTCACCAGCCCCGCGTCGGCGCAGTCCTCCTTGTCCCACTGCAGCACCGTGCGCCCCTCCATCCGCGCCCACTCCACGGGGCAGACCTCGATCACCGGGCGGTCGCACATGACCATCCCGCCGGAGTGGATGCCCAGGTGGCGCGGCAGCCGCAGCATACGGTCGGCCAGGTCGAGCACCGGGCCGGGGATCTGCCCCTCCTCCTCGGCCGACGGCGGGCGCTGCGCGGGCACGACGTCGTGGGCGTCGTCGGCGCGACGCACCTCCCCCTCGTCCGTCGCGAGCGGGTCGACGACGCGCCGGCGGCCCTGCGGGTCGCCCTGCCGATGGCCGAGCGTCGGAGACCAGTCCCGCCGGCCGGTCCCCGGCAGGTGCCCCTGGTGCGGGCGGTCACCACGCGGCCGGCCGGCTCCGGCCGGGAGCGACTCCGTCGGGCCCCACAGCGCTGCCACGCGCGCGTCCTTGGCGGCGGTGCGGTTCGCCGGCGTCCCGCCCCCGGACCCTGGGGGGCCCGAGGCCGCCCGGGCGGCCTGCGCCGCGGCGTCGGCCGCGGGGCTGACGGGGTCCGGCCCGCGGAGCGACCCCCAGCGCTCGATCGACTTGCTCCACGCGTCCTGCTGGCCGACGTCGTACCCGAGGGCGCGTGCGGCGTCGCGCACCGCGGACCGTGGCCGGTAGGAGATGACGTTCGCGACCTGCGCCGCGTGCTGCCGGCCGAACTTTCCGTAGACGTGCTGGATGACCTCCTCGCGCCGCCCGGACTCGATGTCGATGTCGATGTCCGGCGGCCCGTCCCGCTCGGGCGCGAGGAAGCGCTCGAACAGCAGGCCGTGCTTCACCGCGTCGACCGCGGTGATGCCGAGCGCGTAGCAGACCGCCGAGTTGGCGGCGCTCCCGCGCCCCTGGCACAGGATGCCCTCCCGGCGGCAGAACTCCACGAGGTCGTAGACGACGAGGAAGTAGCCGGGGAAGGTCAGGTCCTCGATGACGCGCAGCTCGTGGTCGATCTGCGCCCAGGCGCGCTCGTCGCCGGGGACGCCGGGTGCGGGCCGCGGGCCGTACCGGTCGGAGGCCCCCCGCCGCACCAGCTCGCGCAGCCAGCTGGCCTCGTCGTGCCCCGCCGGCACCGGGTAGGGCGGCAGGTTCGGCGCCACCAGGCGCAGGTCGAAGGCGCACTCCGCCGCGAGTCCCGCCGCCGCGGGGACGGCCCCCGGGTGGCGCCGGTGCAGGGCCCGCATCTCGGCGGCCGAGCGCAGGTGCGCGACCGGGGCACCCGGCAGCCAGCCGTCCAGGCCCTCCAGCGAGGAGCGCGCCCGCACGGCGGCGAGCGCGCCCGCCAGGTCCGCGTCGCGCGGGCGGGCGTAGTGCGCGTTCGCGGTCGCGACGACCGGCAGCCGCGCGTCGTGGGCCAGGGCGGCGAGCGCGTCGTGCAGGTCGGCGTCCCGCGGGTCGCCCGTCGCGGTGAGCTCGACGGCCACGTTGTCCCGGCCGAACGTGGCGACCAGCAGGTCGAGCTCGCGCCGTGCCGCGTCGACGCCGCCCGCGGGGGCGGTGAGCGCGCGCCGGACGGCCCCCTTACGGCACCCGGTGAGCACGAGCCACTCCCCGCCCGCCTCGGCCCCGAGGCCCTCGAGGTCGTACCGGGCCTTGCCCTTGACCCCCGCGTCCAGGTGGGCGGTCGCGATCGCGCGGGACAGGTTGCGGTAGCCCTGGTCGCCGCGCGCCAGCACCAGCAGGTGGGTGGCGCGCGGGTCGGGGACGCCGGTGGGCGGGTCGAGGACCGGCCGGCTCCCGGCCGTGCCCGGAGCCGCGCCGGGAGTCACGGGAGCCGGCAGGTGCAGCTCGGCGCCGAAGACCGTGGGCAGCCCCACCTTCCGCGCGGCCTCCGCGAAGCGCACCACCCCGTACAGCCCGTCGTGGTCGGTCAGGGCCAGCGCCTCCAGCCCGAGGCGCGCACCCTCGGCCGCCAGCTCCTCCGGGTGCGACGCGCCGTCGAGGAAGCTGAACGCCGAGTGCGCGTGCAGCTCCGCGTACCCGCTGGTCGTGGCCCTCTCATGACGGATGCTGCGGTTCCGCTCCTGGCGCGTGCCTCGTCCCTCGGCCCCCACCCTCCGCTGCACCTCCGTCTCAGTCATAGAACGCCTCCACCTGCCACACGCCGCCGGTCTGCGCCAGCAGCAGCGCCCGCCCGTCGTCGAGCACCGCCTGCAGGTAGACGCGGCGCGCTCCCCCGCCCGCCGCCCACCAGCGCTCCGCGAGCGGCCAGGGGCCCGCCCACCCCGTCACCGCGGCGACGTCCTGCGCCCCGTCCGCCCCGCGACCGCCGCCGCACGCGACGGCGGCGGGCTCGCCGCTCATCGCGAGCCGGGCGTCCACGACGACGTCGCGCCCCGCCGCGTCGAGCACCCGGGCGGGCACCGGCTCGCCCGGCAGCCCGGCGGGCGCGGGGCTGGGCAGGGCGCCCGGCCAGGGCAGCCCGGGGTCGCGGCCCGCGCCGCCCTCCGTGCCGAAGGGCACGAGCCGCACCCGGTCGCGGGGCCCGCGGCCGCCCTGCAGCTCCACCGTGAGCACGGCGTGCCCGCCGAGCAGCCCCTGCACCCGCCCGAGCGCCCGCCGGGCACGCTCGCCCTCGCCCGCGTCCGCGCCCCACAGGCCGGGCTGGTGGGTGGTCGCCGGGACGACGTCCTCCGCCGCCAGCGCCAGGTGCGCGATCGGCGCGACGACGGGGTCGTCCGCGCCGTCCCCCCGCCGGGCGGACGCCGCGGTCAGCCAGCCCTCGAGCTGCCACCGCACCCGGTCGGTGATCCGCGCCGCGCTCATCCCGCCGGCCGCGGCGTCGTCCGTGCGCCACACCCGCTCCAGCACGGCCCCCTCCCCCGCCTCCCCACCGACGTCGTCCCCGCCGAGGTCGACGCCCGCGGTGCGCGCGGTGATCCGCAGCCGCCCGCAGGCCAGCCCGCGCACGGCGAGCAGGTCGTGCAGCGCGGTGGCCAGGCGGCGCGCGGCGAAGGTCGCGACGTCGACCCGCAGGGCGGGCGGGTCGAGCTCCTCCGCGACGGCCAGGTCCTCCTCGACGCGACGCCGCGCGGGCGGGCGCAGGTCCTCGCCGCGGGCGAGCCGCTGCGCCCAGGCGCCGAGGTCGCCGAAGCGCGCCTGCACGCTCGCGGCGGGCAGGGCTGCCAGGTCGCCGAGGGTGCGCAGGCCGAGCCGCCACCACAGCCCGGCCGCCTCCCGGACGGCGGCCACCCCGGCCGGGTCGCAGACGGCGTGCACCAGCTCCCCCACGGGGCGGTCGGCGAGGAACGCCGCGGAGCCTCCCGAGGGCACGACGGCGTCCTCGCGCGCGGCGAGCACCGCCGCGAGCAGACCGTCGGCGACGCCCACCTGGCTCTCGTGCCCGGTGCGCGCGGCGACGGCGCCCACCAGGGCCTGCGCCAGCGCCAGCTCGGAGCCGTGGTAGCGCGCGGCCCCGCCCGCCGGCAGCAGGAGCAGCCCCGGGCGCGCCACCTCCAGGCCCGCCACCACCGTCTCGGCCGCGAGCGCCACCGGCTCGAACTCCCGCGCGTCGCGGGCGTCGTCGGCCGCCAGCAGCGCCACCTCGGGGCACCGCTCCTGCGCCTGCCGGCGCCGCATCCCGCGCCGCACCCCTTGGGCGCGTGCGACGGCGGAGACGGCCACGACGGTGTGCCCGGCGCCCGCCCCGCCGCCCGACCGGGCGCCGAGCACCGCCGCGGGGACGTGCGCGTCCAGCCCGGCGCCGACCAGCGCCGCCACCACCGGCCAGTCCGGGACCCACAGCACGGCCGTCCGCGAGGTCGCCCCGGACGAGGTCGTCGCGGACGCCGCGGGCACAGTCTTCCCGCCCGTCATCACGCCACCCGCAGCCGGGCGGGCGCGGAGGGGCCGTGCGCCCCGGCGCCCGGGACCGTGCCCACGGCGTCGGGGCCACCGACCACCCGCTCGACCTGCAGCGGCACGTCCACCTCGATCTCGACGGGTCGGGCGGCGGCCCCGCGACCGGTGCGCCGCACGAGCAGGGTGCGGCGGCGCAGCCAGCCCGCCCCGTGGTCCACGCCGGACCAGGTGCCGCCCCGCGCGTCGAGGGTGACGTGCGCGCCGGGCCACGTCGCCTGCGCCACCAGCACCGCGCCCCGCTCCCGGGCGCGCGCGGCCAGGCGGCGCCGGTCGGAGTCGAGCAGGGCGGCGCCCGGGCCGACGACCACCACGTCCATCCCGTCGAGCAGCGCGGCGAGGGCCGCCGGCGCGTCCGGGCCCGGGGCGGGGACGAGCACGGTCCGCCCGAGCGTGACCCCGGCGTCCGCGGCCGCCAGCATCCCGACGTCCGGCGTGCCGACGAGCGCGACCCACGCGCCGGACCGTGACGCCTCGGCCAGCAGCGCGAGCAGGAGCGTCGACGAGCCGCGGACGGCGAGCACCGTGCCTGCGGCCAGCCCGCCCTCGGGCAGGAGGGGTGCCAGCCCCGGGTGGACCGGCAGCAGGCGGCCGCCCGGCTCCGCCGCGCGGCCTCCGTCGGCACGCTGACCTGCGCGGGGGGCGGAGTGCGGGGTGGTGCGCTTCCCGGTGCGCTGCTCCGCCGCCCGCAGCGCGGCCCGCGCGACGGCGGCCCGGTCGACCGGTCGCTCGGGCTCGGGCTCGGGCTCGGACATGGAGCGGGCCGCGGTACGCGGCGGGGCGACGACCGTCATGCGACCTCCCCCCGATCCCGACGCCGGGCGACGCCCGGCGGACCGCGACCAGCAACGACCAGACGACGGCAGCACGACGACCATCGTCGTTCGAACGCTTGTTCGAACACTGTCAGTAGACGTCGTGCCGGCGCCCGCTGTCAACCGCGCAGGTCGGCCGCGCGGACGCCCGGCTCGTGTACGCTGCTCCCGACATACCGCGCAGTCGGTATGTCAGCCGGACGGGCTCCCGGGAGCAGACTGGGGCCCTCAGCGACGAGGAGGTCGACCGTGCAGATCGTGGGCGCCGTGCTGGACCGCACCGGAGCACCCCCGCCGTACGCCACCTCCGGGGCGCTGCGCACCAGCACGCTCGACCTCGACCCGCCCGGGCCCGGCGAGCTCCTGGTCCGCATCGAGGCCGCAGGGCTGTGCCACTCCGACCTGAGCGTCGTGGACGGCAGCCGCGAGCGCCCCGTCCCCCTGCTCCTCGGTCACGAGGCCGCCGGGATCGTGGAGGCCGTCGGCGACGCGGCGCACGACGGCACCGACGGCCCCGACGGCATCACCCCGGGGCGGCGCGTCGTCCTGACCTTCCTGCCGCGGTGCGGCGCCTGCGCCGCCTGCGCCACCGACGGCCGGCTGCCCTGCACGGCCGGCAGCGCCGCCAACGCCGCCGCCACGCTGGTCGGGGGCGCGGTACGGCTGCACCGCGGCCCGGACCCGGTCCACCACCACCTGGGCGTCAGCGCCTTCGCCACCCACGCCGTCGTGCACCGCACCTCCGTGGTCCCGGTGGACGACGACGTACCCGCCGACGTCGCCGCCCTGCTGGGCTGCGCGGTCCTCACGGGCGGCGGCGCCGTGATCAACGCCGGCCGGCCGGCGCCCGGCGACCGCGTGGCAGTCGTCGGCCTGGGCGGGGTCGGGATGGCCGCGCTGCTCGTCGCGCTCGCCCTGGGGCACGACGTGCTCGGCGTCGACCCGGTGCCCGCCAAGCTCGACCTGGCGCGCCGCCTCGGCGCCACCACCGCGCGCACCCCCGACGAGGCGCTCGACGCCGGCGAGCGGGCGCCCGTCGTCGTCGAGGCCGCCGGGTCGGCGCGCGCCTTCGAGACCGCGCTCGCGCTCACCGCGCCCGGCGGCACCACCGTGACGGCCGGGCTGCCCGGCCCCGACGCCCGCGCGTCCGTCGCGCCGCTGACCCTGACAGCCGAGGCCCGCACGGTCGTGGGCTCCTACCTCGGGTCGTCCGTGCCGAGCCGCGACATCCCGCGGTACGTCGACCTCTGGCGCGCGGGCCGCCTGCCGCTCGAATCACTCGTCTCGGCCCGCATCGGGCTCGAGGACCTGCCGGCCGCCCTGGACCGGCTCGCCGCCGGCGCCGAGCTGCGCCAGCTCATCACCTTCGACGAGAGGACCACCGCATGACCGCCACCGCCGACCCCACCTCGCGCGTCGCCGTCGTCACCGGAGCCGCCCGCGGCATCGGGGCCGCGACCGCCCGCCGGCTGGCCGCCGACGGCCACGCCGTCGCCGTCCTCGACCTCCTGGAGGAGCAGGCCGCCGCGACTGCCGCCGACATCGTCGCCGGCGGCGGTCGCGCGATCGGCCTCGGCGTGGACGTCGCCGACGCCGCGGCCGTCGAGGCCGCCGTCGCGCGCGTGACGGACGAGCTCGGCGCGCCGACGATCCTGGTGAACAACGCCGGGATCCTGCGCGACAACCTGCTGTTCAAGATGTCCGAGGACGACTGGGACGCCGTGCTGCGCGTGCACCTGCGCGGCGCGTTCGTCGCGACGCGGGCCGTGCAGGCGCACATGGTCGCCGCCGGCTGGGGCCGCGTCGTCAACCTGTCCAGCACGTCCGCTCTCGGCAACCGGGGCCAGGCGAACTACTCCGCCGCGAAGGCCGGCATGCAGGGGTTCACCAAGACGCTCGCGATCGAGCTGGGCAAGTTCGGCGTCACCGCCAACGCCGTGGCGCCGGGCGTCATCGCGACGGACATGATCGCCGAGACCGCGGAGCGCATCGGCATGACGCCCGAGGAGTTCCACGCCGCGGCGGCCAAGGACGTCCCCGTAGGCCGCGTGGGCCGGCCGGAGGACATCGCCGCCGCGGTGGCGTTCTTCTGCTCCGAGGAGGCGTCGTTCGTCTCGGGCCAGGTGCTCTACGTCGCCGGCGGGCCGAAGGCGTGACCGCGGGCATCCAGGTCTCCTCCCCCGCCGCGCTGGCCGACGCCGTGGGGCAGAAGGCCACGGGCGAGTGGTTCACGATCGCGCAGGAGCGCATCGACGCGTTCGCCGACGCCACCGAGGACCTCCAGTGGATCCACGTCGACCCGTGGCGCGCCGCCGACGGCCCGTTCGGCACGACGATCGCGCACGGGTTCCTCACCCTGTCCCTGCTGCCCCGGCTGGCGTCGTCGCTGGTCGAGGTGGGCGGCGTCGCGATGGCGATGAACTACGGCCTGGACAAGGTGCGGTTCCTGCACCCCGTCCCCGCCGGCTCGCGCGTCCGCGCGACGACGGAGCTCACCGGCGCCGAGACCGTCGCCCAGGGTGTGCGGCTGGCCTCGACCGTGACCGTCGAGATCGAGGGGATCGACAAGCCGGCGCTCGTCGCGCAGACGCTGGCGCTGTACGTCCCCGAGCGATAGGCGGTGCCCCCCGGACGGCGCGCCGTCCGGGGGCACCGGGTCGGGCAGGATGACGCCATGACGACGAACCCGCAGGTCGCCCCCGGTCCCCGCACGCGCGAGCAGCGCCGCGCCGACACGCTGGCGATGCTGACCTCCCCCGTGCGAGACGTCTGGGTCGCCACGGCGTCGACGGCGGCCGACGGCCAGCCCGCGCCGTACCTGGTCCCGCTATCGCTGGCCTGGATCGACGACCGTGTCGTCCTCGCGCTCGAGGCGACGTCGCGCACGGGCCGCAACCTGCTGGCCACGGGCACCGCGCGGCTCTCGCTCGGGGCGACGCGCGACGTCGTCATGATCGACGCCGACCTCGAGCGCTCGGTCCGCGTCGCCGAGGCGCCGCCGGAGATCGCGGAGGGCTATGCCTCGCAGGCGGACTGGGACCCGCGCCCGGGCGGCGAGCACGACGTCTATCTCGTGCTGCGGCCGCGGCGCGTCCTGGCGTGGCGCGAGGTCGACGAGCTCGCCGGCCGCACCCTCATGCGCGACGGCGAGTGGCTCTGAGCGTCGCCGCCCGGCACGGGCTCCCTCGACGTAGCGATCCGTCGTCGTCACCGCCCGGAAGCGGCAGCGATCGCTACGTCGAGGGCGCCCCGCGCTACGCGACGCGCTCCAGCACCATCGCCATGCCCTGCCCGCCGCCGACGCACATGGTCTCCAGGCCGTAGCGACCACCGGACACCTCGAGGCCGTTGATCAGCGTGGACGTGATGCGCGCGCCGGTCATGCCGAACGGGTGGCCGACGGCGATGGCGCCGCCGTGGACGTTGAGCCGCTCGTCCTCGATGCCCAGCTCCAGGGCCGACGCGATGACCTGCGCGGCGAAGGCCTCGTTGATCTCGACGAGGTCCATGTCGTCGATCCCGAGCCCCGCGCGGGCGAGCGCCTGGCGGCTCGCCCCCACCGGGCCCAGGCCCATGATCTCGGGCGACAGGCCGGTGACACCGGTCGACACGATGCGCGCCAGCGGCGTCAGGCCGAGCTCGTCGACGACGCGGTCGGAGACCACGACGACGGCGGCGGCCCCGTCGTTGAGCGGGCACGCGTTACCCGCGGTGACCGTGCCGTCGGGGCGGAACACCGGGTCGAGCGCGGCGAGCCTCTCGACCGTCGTGCCGGCGCGCGGGCCGTCGTCCGCGGACACCACCGTGCCGTCGTCGAGCGTGACGGGCGTGATGTCCCGCGCCCAGAAGCCGTCCGCGATCGCCGCCTCGGCGCGCTGCTGGCTGCGCGCGGCGAACTCGTCCTGGTCGCGGCGCGAGATGCCGCGCAGGTCCGCGACGTTCTCCGCCGTCTGCCCCATGGCGACGTACGCGTCCGGCAGGGCCCCGAGGGCGCGCGGGTCGGTCCAGGTCCCGGCGCCGCCGACGGCGCGCTTCGCCGTGCGCTCCAGCGCCTCGGCGAAGCGCGGGTTGGTGAGGTCGACGCCGGGGATCTCGTCGCTCGACCCGACGGCCATGCCGCTCACCGACTCGACGCCGGCGGACACGAAGACGTCGCCCTCCCCCGCCTTGATGGCGTGGAACGCCATGCGCGTGGTCTGCAGGCTGGAGGAGCAGTAGCGGGTCACGGTGGTGCCGGGCACCGGGTCCCAGCCGTTGAGCACGGCCACGACGCGGGCCATGTTCATGCCCTGCCGGCCGCCGGGCAGGCCGCAGCCCAGCAGCAGGTCGTCGATGCGCGCCGGGTCGAGCCCGGGCACCTGCGCGACGGCGGCCTCGACCATGCGCGCGGCGAGGTCGTCGGCGCGGACGTCCTTGAGCGAGCCCTTGTGCGCGCGCCCGATCGGCGAGCGCGCGGTGGCGACGATGTACGCCTCGGTCATGTCGTGTCTCCTTCGGGTCGGTACGAGATGGGGGCGCCCGGGCGGCTCAGACGAACGCCGCGTGGCCGGTGATCTCGCGGCCCACGATGAGGTTGTTCATGTCCCGGGTGCCCTCGAACGTGTACACGGCCTCGGCGTCGGCGAAGTACCGCGCGACGCCGGTGTCGAGCGTGATGCCGTTGCCGCCGCAGGCCTCGCGGCACAGCGCGACGGTCTCGCGCATGCGGGTGGTGACGAACGCCTTGGCCATCGCGGCGTGCGCGTCGCGCTGCGTCCCGGCGTCCTGCAGCTGGGAGACGCGCACGCACACGGCGAGGCTCGCGGTGACGTTCGCGAGCGCGGTGGCGAGCTTGTCCTGGATCAGCTGGTAGCTGGCGATCGGGTGCCCGAACTGCTCGCGCTGCCGCGTGTACGCCACGGCCGCCTCGTAGGCGCCGATCATCGTGCCGAGCGACTGCCAGGACACGCCGTCGCGCGTCACGCGCAGCACCTGGGCGACGTCGCGGAAGCGGTCGATGCGCTGCAGCCGGTCGGCCTCCGCGACCTGGACGCCGTCGAGCTCGATGTCCGCGTTCTGCACGATGCGCAGCGACTGCTTGCGCTCGATCTTGGTGGCGGTGAAGCCCGGCGTCCCCTTCCGGACGAGGAAGCCCTTGACCTGGTCGTCGGCGGTGTCCTTGGCCCAGATCACGACGACGTCGGCGAACGTCGCGTTGCCGATCCAGCGCTTGGCGCCGTGCAGGGTCCAGGTGTCCCCCTGGCGCGTGGCGGTGGTGCGCAGCCCCTTCGCGGTGTCGGAGCCGGACAGCGGCTCCGTGAGGCCGAAGGCGCCGATGACGTCGCCGCTCGCCATCGGGGGCAGCCACTGCGCGCGCTGCTCGGGCGAGCCGCCCAGGCCGATCGCGCTCATCGCGAGCCCCGAGGACACGCCGATGAAGGTGCAGAACGAGGAGTCCACCCGGGCGAGCTCCATGCCGATCCAGCCACGGAACACCGCCGAGCTCTCGAACGGCGCGCACTCGGGCCACGCCGCGCCCACCGTGCCCAGCTCGGCGAACGGCTTGAAGAGGTGGACGGGACACTCCGCGCGCTCCCAGTAGTCGTCCGCGAGGGGGCGTACCTCGCGCTCCATGAACTCGCGCACGGCGAGCGCCGCCTCCTGCTCGCGGGGGGTGAGCAGGTCCTGGAAGCCGTAGAAGTCGGCGTCGAGCGCCGCGGGGCGGGTGGTCCGGCCGGTGGTCGGGCCGGTGGTCGGGCCGGTGGTCGAGGTGGCCGGGGAGGTGAACGTCATCGTTGCTCCGATCGTCGTCGAACGCGACCAGTGTGCACCCCCGTGCATCATTTTCCAAGATGTTGCACGAGCCTCGTCCCGCGACACTAGGCTGCGGTCATGCCGGAGAGCACCACGAGCACCACGACCGTCTCGCACGACGACGCGCACGACGACGCGCCGATCGCGGCCGTCGGCCTCGAGGCCGCGCCCACGCCGCTGTCCCTGCGCCTGGCGCCCGGCGCCCACGCCGACGCGCGGCGGGCGTTCGACCTCGCGCGCGAGACGTTCATCGCGGGGCGGCGCCTCGACATGGGCCCCCTGGCCGCGAGCCTCGGCGTCGACCGGACGTCCGTGTTCCGGTGGGTCGGCAACCGCGACGCCCTCCTCACCGAGGTGCTGTGGTCGCTCGCCGTCCCGACCCTGGTGCAGGCCGACCGCGCGACGGCGTCCGAGACCGGGGCCGAACGGGTCGCCGACGTCCTCACGCACTTCGCCGGCGACCTCATCACCGCCCCCTACTTCCGGGACTTCCTCACCCGCGAGCCCGCGCGCGCCCTGCGGCTGCTCACCACCAAGGCGAGCCCCATCCAGCACCGCTTCCTCGCGACCTGCGAGTGGCTGGTGCGCACCCATCTCGGCGACACCCCGTTCGACGACGACAGCGGGACCGACGCCGGCAGCAGGAGCGGCATCGACCCCGCGTCGCTCGCCTACCTGCTGGTGCGCGTCTCCGAGTCGTTCACCTATGCCGACCTGATCACGGGCGAGACGCCCGAGGCCGACCGCGCCGCCGTCGCGTTCCGCCACCTGCTGCGGGTGCCGTCCACCTCCGCCTGATCCCGCCCGCCGACACCCCCTGAGACCCCGCCCCAGACACCCCAGGAGCACCGATGCCCCGCGCCCGCCACCCCTTCCCGCTGCGCTGGAACGACAACGACCAGTACGGCCACGTCAACAACACCGTGTACTACGCCGCGATGGACACCGCCGTGAACGCGTGGATGATCGCCCACGGGGGGCTGGACCCGCGGGGCGACGTGATCGGGCTGTGCGTGGCGTCGTCGTGCGAGTTCCGCGCGCCGGCGTCGTACCCCGAGGAGCTCGAGGTCGGGATCGGCGTGGAGCGCCTGGGCCGCACGAGCCTCACGTGGGACCTGCACGTGCTCCGCGCGGGCGGCGACGATCCGATCGCCGTCGGCCGGTTCACGCACGTGTTCGTCGACGAGCCCTCCCGGCGGCCGGTGCCCGTGCCCGACGGCGTCCGGCGGGCGGTCGCCGCCCTGCAGGACTGACACGCTCCAGGACCGACCACAACGGCCCCGCGCGCCCGCGGGCGACCTGGTCGCACCACATACCGACTGCGCGGTATGCTCGCTCGAGCCCCGGGACGACCCGGGCCGACGGAAGGTGGTCATCGATGACCGACGTGCCCGGACTGGACACCGCAGGGCTGCGGGCGTGGCTGGGGCGGGAGCACCCCGAGCTCGCCCACGGCGCGCCCGACGGAGGGTCCGGCGGCGAGCTCACCGCGAGCGTGATCGCCGGCGGCCGCAGCAACCTCACGTACCGCGTCGACGGGGCCCGCGTGCCGCTCGTCGTGCGGCGGCCGCCGCTGGGCCACGTGCTGTCCACCGCGCACGACATGCGCCGCGAGCACCGCGTCGTCTCCGCCCTCGCGGGCAGCCCCGTCCCGGTGCCCCGCACCGTCGACGTCGTCGACGACACCGACCGTGGCGAGGTCACCGGCACCGTCTTCTTCGTCATGGAGCACGTGGCCGGCACGGTGCTGTCCCGCCCGGCGCAGAACGCGGCGTTCACCGCGGGCGGCCTGCACGCCCTCGGCCTCGAGCTCGCCGAGGTGCTCGCCGACCTGCACGCCGTGGACCCGGCCGTCGTCGGCCTCGCGGACTTCGGCAGGCCCGACGGCTACCTCGGCCGGCAGCTCGCCACCTGGCGACGCCAGTACGGCGCCTCCCGCAGCCGTCCCCTGCCCCGGCTGGACGCCCTGCAGGACCGCCTCGCGGCGCGCGTCCCCGACTCCGGCGGGCGGGCCGGCATCGTGCACGGCGACTACCGCCTCGACAACGCGATCGTCGCCGGGCCGCCCGACGCGCCGCGCGTCGCCGCCGTCCTCGACTGGGAGATGGCGACGCTCGGCGACCCGCTGGTCGACCTCGGCATGCTCGGCCTGTACTGGGACATCCGCGGGCTCGCCGGCACGGCAGGCGACGACGCGCCCGACGGCAGCGCCGACGACGGCGCGCTGAGCGCCGTCGTCCCCGGCGCCGGCTACCCGGAGTTCGCCGCCCTTGTCGACGCGTACGCCGCGCGGTCCGGCACCGCGCCGCCCGACCTGTCCTGGTACCGCGCGTTCGCCGCGTACAAGCTCGCCGTGATCCTCGAGGGGATCCACTACCGCTACCGGGCGGGCGACACGGTCGGCGACGGGTTCGACCGCATCGGCGCCCTCGTGGAGCCGCTGGCCGAGGACGGCCTCGCGCACGCGACGCCCGCCAGGAGGGCCTGATGGACTTCGCCCCCGACGCCCGCACCGCCGAGCTCACCGACCGGGTCCGCGCGTTCCTCGACGAGCGCGTGCTGCCGGCGGAACCGGTGCTGGACGCGCAGCTCGCGGCCGCCCCGGACGAGTGGTCCCCGCGCCCCGTGCTGCGCGAGCTCCAGGACGCTGCCCGCGAGCAGGGCCTGTGGAACCTGTTCCTCCCGGGCGACGGGCCCGCCGGGGACCGCGGCGCCGGCCTCACCAACCTGCAGTACGCGCCGCTCGCCGAGCTCACCGGCTGGAGCCCGCGGCTGGCCCCGGCGGCGTTCAACTGCGCCGCCCCCGACACCGGCAACATGGAGCTGCTCGCGCACTTCGGCACGCCGGACCAGCAGCGCGAGTGGCTCGACCCGCTGCTCGACGCGCGCCTCCGGTCGGCCTTCTGCATGACCGAGCCGGGGGTGGCCTCGAGCGACGCGTCGCAGATCGGCACCCGCATCCGCCGCGACGGCGACGAGCTCGTGATCACCGGCCGCAAGTGGTGGTCCACCGGCGCGATGAACCCGGGCGCCGCGCTGCTCGTGGTCATGGGCAAGACCGACCCGGACGCGCCACCCCGCCGGCAGCAGTCGATGGTACTCGTGCCGCGCGACGCCCCGGGTGTGACGGTCGTGCGCCCCCTGACCGTGTTCGGCTACGACGACCGCGACCACGGCGGGCACGCCGAGATCGCCTTCGACGACGTCCGCGTGCCCGCCGCGAACCTCCTGGGTGGCGAGGGCGACGGGTTCGCGATGGCGCAGGCGCGCCTCGGGCCGGGCCGGATCCACCACTGCATGCGCGCCCTCGGCATGGCCGAGCGGGCGCTGGCGCTCGCCGGACGGCGGGCGCGCGAGCGCTCCACGTTCGGCCGCCCGCTCGCCGAGCAGGGCGTGGTCCGCGAGTGGGTCGCCACGTCCCGCGTCGAGGTCGAGGCGTTGCGCCTGCTCGTGCTCAAGACCGCCTGGCTCATGGACACCGTCGGCAACCGGAAGGCCATGCGCGAGATCCAGGCCATCAAGATCGCCGTGCCGCGTGCCGTCCAGGCGGTCCTCGACCGCGCGATGCAGCTCTTCGGCGCCGCCGGGCTGTCCGGCGACCAGCCGCTCGCCGAGATGTTCGCCGCGGCCCGCGCCCTGCGGCTCGCGGACGGCCCCGACGAGGTGCACCTCGGCTCCCTCGGCCGGGCCGAGCTGCGGCCCTGAACCGCCCGAGACCTGAACGACCTCCGTCCCCACGATCAACGACGACGAAAGGACCGGACATGACACCCACCCCCGAACCCAGCGCGGAATCCCCCGGCCCCGCGTCCGAGGGCGCCTCCACCGACGCCGTCGACGGCCCCGGCTTCGGCACGCTGTCGGCGGCGTCGCTGCTCGCGGAGACGGCGCGCCGGCACCCCGACTACCCCGCGCTGCACTTCGCGGGGACCACCACCACGTACGGCGAGCTGTGGGACCAGACCCGCGCGTACGCCGGCGCTCTGGCCGCGCGCGGGATCGCTCGCGGGTCCCGGGTCGCCATGGTCGTGCCCAACGTGCCCGACTTCGCGCGCGTCTACTACGCCGCGCTCTCGCTCGGCGCCGTCGTCGTGCCGATCCACCTGCTGTTCCGGTCGGGCGAGATCGAGTTCGTGCTGCGCGACAGCCGGGCCGACGTCGTGGTCGCGGCCGCGCCGCTGCTCGCCGAGGCCGTGCCCGCCGCCGAGCGCGCGGGCGTCCCCCTCGTCACGGTGCTCGCCCCGGCCGCGGAGCAGGGCGGGCCCGCCCTCCCGCGCCTCGAGGACGAGGCGGCCGCGGCGACGCCCGTGGAGCGGCACACGCCGGTGCACCCGACGTCGGCCGCGACGATCCTCTACACCAGCGGCACCACCGGGCTGCCCAAGGGCGCCGTCGGCTCCCACCTCGCCGCCGTCGAGCAGGTGCACTGCTCCCTCATCGACTCCTTCGACCTGCGGCACGACGACGTCGTCTTCGGCGGGCTCCCGCTGTTCCACGCGTTCGGACAGATGGCGGTGATGAACTGCGCGTTCCGCGTCGGGGCGTCCGTGGTGCTGCTGCCCCGGTTCGACCCGGACCAGGCGCTCGAGCTGCTCGTGGCGCACCGGGCCACGGTGTTCACCGCCGTGCCGACGATGTTCGTCGGGATGCTGGAGGCCGCGCGTCGCAGCGACGCCCGGCCGCCGCTGCGGTACGCCGTCTCGGGCGGCGCGGCGCTCCCGGTGAGCGTGCTCGAGGAGTTCGCCGCCGCCTACGGCGCCGAGGTGCACGAGGGCTACGGCCTCACGGAGACGTCCCCGAGCGTCTCGTTCAACACCGTCTTCGAGCCGATCCGGCCCGGCACGGTGGGCCGGCCGATGTGGGGCGTGGACGTCGCCGTCGCCGACGCCGTCATCGACCACGAGGTGCACCTGCTGAGCGAGCCGGGCGCGCTCGGCGAGATCGTGGTGCGCGGGCACAACCTGCTCAAGGGCTACCTGGGACGGCCGGACGCGGACGCCGCGGCCGTCGTCGACGGCTGGTTCCGCACCGGCGACCTCGGCACGCTCGACGCCGACGGGATCCTCGCGATCACCGACCGCAAGAAGGACATGATCATCCGCAACGGGTACAACGTGTATCCCACCGAGGTGGAGGCGACGCTGGTGTCCCACCCCGACGTCGCGCTGGCCGCGGTCTTCGGCGTCGCGGACCCGGTGCACGGGCAGGAGATCCACGCCGCCGTCGTGCCGGCCGACGGGCGCACGCTCGACGCCGACGCCCTCGCCGCCTGGGTCCGCGAGCGCGTGGCCGCGTTCAAGTACCCGCGCGTGGTGCACGTGGTGGACGAGCTCCCCCTCGGCCCGAGCGGCAAGATCCTCAAGCGCGAGCTGCCCGCCCGCTTCGCCCCCGTCCCCTGACCGGTGGTGGGCGCTCGTCTGGCGCTATCCGGTCCTCGGATAGCGCCAGACGCGCGCCGACGACGGCGGGGCGGCGGCGAGGCTACGAGGCGGGGACGCCGCCTCCTCGCAGCTCCACCGGCTGCGGCTCCACCTCGGTGACCTTCCCGCCCCCGACGGCGTAGGTGGCGCCGACGTAGTCCTGCACGCCGTCGGCAACGACGGTGATGCCGACGCCGTCGAACGCGGAGTGGTCGTCCGGGCCGAACATGAGCGGCAGGATGCCGTTGCCCTCGAGCCGGCCCGACTCCACGGCCTCGACCAGGCTCTCGCGTGTTGGGTCCTCGCCCGCCTCGGCGAGCGCCTCGGCGAACAGGTAGCCGACGCTCATGCCGTACACGGTGTTGCCGTCGAAGCGCGCGCCGTCGTTGTACTCGTCGTTGATCTGCTCGAACAGCTCGACCCACTCGCCGTCCGGCCCGAAGGGCAGGTAGTTCGCGCTGACGAAGCCCTCGAGCAGGGCGGGCGCCACGTCCTCGCCCAGCAGCTCGACGAGCGTCGGGTAGTCGCCGCCCGACGACGACGCCAGCCACCGCGGGCTCCAGCCCATCTTCGCGGCCGTGCCGACCGCGAGCGCCGTGAAGCCGTTCACCGTGGCGAGGAGCACGTCCTCGCACCCGGCGGCCTGGAGGGCGCCCATCTGCGCGGTGACGTCCTGGTTCGACGTCGAGTACGACTCGTGGGCGGTGACGCCGTCCGCGCCGAGGGCGAGCTCCACGCCCTCGAGGAACTCCTCGCCGAAGTCGTCGTCCTGCCCGAAGACGCAGACCTTGCTGCCGGCGTGCTCGTCGGCGGTGTACCGCGCGAGCGCGGCGCCCTCGACCACGTAGTCGGCGTTGAAGCCGAACGTGTTCGGGTGCCCCTCGGGGTCGTCCCACATCGTGCTGCCGGACGCGACGAAGAGGTCGGGCACGTCGTTCTGGTCGAGGTAGTCGAGCACGGACGAGTGCGTCGGCGTGCCGAGGCCGCCGAGCAGGGCGAACACCTGGTCCTCCTGCACCAGCTCGCGGACCACGGTCTGGGTGTTCGCCGGGTTGTACCCGTCGTCCTTGACCACGTACTCGATGGAGCGGCCGTGGACGCCGCCGTGCGCGTTGACGTACTCGAAGTACGCCTTCGTGGCGGCCGAGATCGACGCGTACCCGGCGGCGGCCGGGCCCGTCAGCGGCTGGTGCGTGCCGACCGTGACGGTGTCGTCGCTGATGCCGGGGGCCGCCGCGGCGGGAGTGCTGCAGCCGGCGAGGGCCAGGCACGCGACGGACGCCGCGGCGACGCCGGCAGTCGTACCGGCGGTGGCGGTGCGGGGGTTCCGCATGGGGATCACCTCTCGAGTGGTTGTGACGCTGGGGGCGGTGTCGCGGGCGCGTCGGTGCGGCCGCGGGGACGGGGTCGTGCGGGGCGTGGCCGACGGCGGGCCGTGGCGCGGGCGAGCCCGCCCGGCCAGGCCAGGGTCACGACGATCAGCAGGGCGCCGAAGACCAGCACGGCGAGGTTGCCGGACAGCCGCTGCTCGAGGTCGGCGGGGACGCCGACGGCGCCGGTGACGGTGTCGACGAGCCACGGCAGCAGCACGACGAGCGCAGCCCCGGCGGCCGCGCCGCCGAGGCTGCCGAGCCCGCCGACGACGGCGGCCACGACGAGGAGCAGCGAGAACGCGAGGTCGTAGCGGCCGGGGCCGACCGACTGGGTGACGAGGCACAGGGCGGCGCCGCCGAGCCCGGCGGCGAGCGAGCTCGCGACGAACGCGCCCACCTTGACCCGCGCCGGCGACACCCCGGAGAGCCGGGCGGCGGTCTCGTCGCCGTGCACGGCGCGCATGCGCAGGCCCGCGCGGCCGGAGCGCAGCACCGCGAGGGGCGTGACGGCGAGCGCGGCCACGACGATCGCCACCCAGGCGTGCCACTGCTCCACGGCGATCAGGCGGGACAGCGCCTCGGGCACGCCCTCGAACGGGACGGCCAGCCCCTGGTCGCCGCCGAGCGCCGGCACCTGCGCGGTGAGGGCCGGCAGCGCGACGACCATGGCGAGCGTCAGCCCCGCCAGATAGGGCCCGCGCAGGCGGGCGCCGGCGAGGCCGAGCAGCCCGCCCAGCGCGCCGGAGGCGAGCAGAGCCCCGACCAGCCCCAGGACGACGCGCGCGGCGCCGGCCGCGCCGTCGCCGTCGAGGCCGGCGCCGGACGCCGCGTTCACGGTGAGGGCGTACCCGTACCCGCCCGCGGCCATGAGCACGGCGTGCCCGAGGGAGAGCTGGCCCGTGAGGCCGACGAGGAGCGTGAGGCCCGCCGTCGCGCAGAACGTCGCGGCGACGACGGCGAGCTGGTAGTTGCGGTACGGGTCGAGCAGGAACGTCGCCGCGACCGCCAGCAGCGTGAGCACGACCGCGCGCAGCAGGATCCGCTGGGTGGGCGTGAGGCGGCCGGCGGGCCGCGGTTCGGGGCGGCGCGCGTCTCGCACGACGGTCTCCTCGGTCTCGGCGGGTCTCGTGGCGGTCATGCGGCACGCACCTGGGCGGCCGCGAAGATCCCGCCGGGCCGCACCAGCAGCACGAGCGTGAGCAGGGCGAGGACGGCGAGCGGGGCGACGCCGGCGCCGAGGTACCCGGTGACGAGGCTGACGAGCACCCCCACGAGGACGCCGCCGACCAGGGCCCCGGTCGGCGAGTCGAGCCCGCCCAGGACGGCGACGGTGAAGGCGTGCACGAAGAGCAGGTCGGCGGAGTGCGCGTTGAGGCCGAGCTCGGTGGGCACGAGCAGGAGCGCCGCGAGGCCGGCGACGGCGCCCGAGAGCGCCCAGCCGAGGGTGACCATGCGCGGCACGCGCACGCCCAGCAGGCGCGACACCTCGGGCGCCGCCGCGGACGCGCGCAGCTGCAGTCCCAGCGACGTGCCGTTGAAGAGCCACGCGAGAAGCCCGACCACCGCCAGCGCCACGACCAGCACGAACAGGTCGTACGGCGAGAGCAGGGGCACGCCGCCGACGACGAAGGGGCGCTCGTCGAACGGCGCGGCCATCGGCCGGTGCCGGGGGCCGAAGGCGATCCCGAGGGCGGACTGCAGCACCATGACGAGCCCGATGGCGACGATCATCCCGGGCAGCGGGCTGCCCGACGGCACCCGGCGCATCAGGCCGCGCTCCACGGCGGCGTTCAGCGCGGCCCCGGCGAGGAGCGCGGCGGCCAGCCCCGCCCAGAAGGACCCCGTCGCGCCGGTGACGGCGAACGCCGCGAAGACGGCGACGGTGGCGACCGCGGCCTGGGCGAAGTTCACGAGGCGTGCGGCGCGCCAGACGATCACGAGGGACAGCGCGAAGAGCGCGACGACGAGCCCCCGGGCGAGCCCGGTGGCGAGGAGGAAGACGAGTCGGTCCATGGGGAGCCTCTCTCGGGGACGCAGGTCGGGTGCCGGTCGGGACCGGTCGGAAGCCGGTCAGAAGCCCAGGTAGGCGTGGCGGAGTGCGGGGTCGCCGGCGAGCTCGGCGGCGGGGGCGTCGACCACCACCGCGCCGAGGCTCAGCACGACGCCCCGGTCCGCGATCGACAGGGCGCTGGTGACGTTCTGCTCCGCGAGCAGCACCGTCAGGCCGGTCTCCCGCGCCGTGGCGCGCAGTACCCCCATGAGCTGCGCGACGACGCGCGGCGCGAGGCCGAGCGACGGCTCGTCGAGGAGCAGCACGCGCGGGCGGGCGAGCAGGGCGCGGCCGAGCGCGAGCATCTGCCGCTCGCCGCCGGAGAGCTGGTGCCCCAGGCTGGAGCGGCGGCGCGCGAGCGGCTCGAACAGGTCGTAGGTGCGGGCGACGGCGGCCCGCCGGGCGGCGCGGCCGGGGTGGCACCACAGGGCGCCGAGGTGGAGGTTCTCGTCGACGGTCAGCTCGGTCACGACGCTCCGCCCCTCGGGGACCTGGGCCAGCCCTCGCCGGGCGCGGTCCTCGACGCTCAGGTCGGTGAGGTCGGCGCCGTCGAGCAGCACGCGGCCCGCGCGCGGCGCCGTGAGGCCGGAGAGCGCCCGGAGCAGGGTCGTCTTGCCGGCGCCGTTCGCGCCGAGGAGGGCGACCACCTCGCCGGGGGCGACGGCGAGAGCGAGACCGTCGAGCACGGGCGCGCCCGCGTAGCCGACGGTCAGGCCCTCGACGGCCAGGGCGGGGCTCACGCTGCCTCCAGCCCGAGGTAGGCCGCCTCGACGGCGGGGTCGGCGCGGACCTCCTCGGGCGTGCCGCTCGAGACGACGCGCCCGAAGTCGAGCACGACGACCCGGTCGGCCACGGCCATGACGAAGTCGACGTGGTGCTCCACCAGGAGCACCGCGCAGCCGTCCGCCACGACGTCGCGCACGACGTCGACGAGCGCCTCCACGTCGTCGGCCCCGAGGCCGCCCGCGGGCTCGTCGAGCAGCAGGAGCCGCGGCCGCGCCACGAGCGCGCGGGCGAGCGCCACCCGCTTGCGCACGGGGTAGGGCAGGGCGTCGACCGCGGTCCCGGCGTCGCCGGTCAGGCCGAGCCGCGCGAGCGCGGCCCCCGCGGCGTCGGAGGCGCCGGCGGTCCCGGCCACCGGCACCAGGACGTTCTCGAGCACCGTGAGCCCGGCGAAGAGGCCGAGCCCCTGGAGCGTGCGCGCGAGCCCGCGCTCGAGCAGCCGGGACGGGGACGCGGGCGCGGGGCGCCCGTCGAGACGGATCTCCCCCGCGGACGGGCGCACCAGGCCGCACACCGCGTTGAAGACGGTGGTCTTGCCCGCGCCGTTCGGACCGATCAGAGCGACGGTCTCGGCGCCCTGATCGGCCCCGGCCGACGGGTCGCCCACCGTGAGGTCGACGCCGTCGAGGGCGGTGAGGCCGCCGAAGGTCACGGTGAGGCCGGAGACCTCAAGTCGCGGGCGGGCTGCGGGGCTGTGCGCTGTCGCGGGGGACGCGGGGATACGGCGGGACATCGGCACCTCTTCGTGTCGGGTGGTGCCACGCTAGCCGATAAACCGACTGGCCGGTATGCCCTGCCGAGACATTCTTCAGAATGTTGCAGTGCCGTGACGTCCGGCCCGCTCGACGGGGCCCGGGGACTCTCAGACGCCCGCGGTGAGGCCCCCGTCCACGACGAGCTCCGCGCCCGTGAGGTACGCCGACGCGTCACTCGCGAGGAACACCACGGCGCCCGCCACGTCGTCCGGCACGGCCGCGCGCCCGAGCGGGATCGGCACGGCGTCGGTGTCGATACGCGTCGTCATCTCCGTCCGCACCAGGCCCGGGTGCACGGAGTTCACCCGGATCCCGTCCCGGCCCAGCTCGACGGCGAGCGACTTGGTCAGCCCCCGCACGCCGAACTTCGACGCCACGTAGCCGTGCAGCCGCTCGCCGCCCCGCAGCCCCTCGACCGACGAGACGTTGACGATCGACCCGCCCCCGGCGGCCTTCATCACCGGCACCGCCGTGCGGCAGCCCAGGAAGGTGCCCGTGAGGTTGACCGCGATGACGGCGTCCCACTTGGCCGTCGAGTAGTGCTCGATGGGGGCGGAGTTGGCGATGCCCGCGTTGTTCACGAGCACGTCCAGGCCCCCGAACGCCTCGACCGCGGCCTCGACCGCCGCCGCCCACCCCGCCTCGTCCGTCACGTCGAGGCGGACGGACCGAGCCCGGTCGCCGAGGTCGGCCGCGAGGGCCGCCCCCTCGTCGTCGAGCACGTCCGCGACGACGACGGCGGCGCCCGCCGCGTGCAGGGCGCGGACGTACGCCGCGCCCAGGCCGCGGGCACCGCCCGTGACGAGCGCGACCCGCCCCTCGAGCGGGCGGTCGGCGACGGTCGGGACGGGACGAGCAGACATGGGCTTCCTCCAGGTCGGTGCGTAAGCACGCCTTCCCGCAAGCGATCTGTCGCGGCATCCGGCCCGGTGGCGCCCCCCATAGCGTGGTGGTCGAGCAAGCGATCTGTCGCGGCAAGGCCAGGTCTGCCGCGACAGATCGCTTGCTGGAAGGGCGGCGGGGTGGGGTCGGTGGACGTGCGCAGTGCGTCAGCCGGCGACGCGGACGACGAGGCGGCCGGTCGTGGTGCCGCCGGCGAGGCGCTGCACGGCGGCGGGGGCGTCCTCGAAGGGCACCTCGTCGGCGACCACGGGCCGCACGGCGCCCTCCGCGGCCAGGCGCGACAGCGCGTCGTGCGCCGCGTCGACCAGGTCGGGGCGGCGCTGCTGGTAGAGCGCCCAGTGCAGGCCGAGCACGTCATAGTTCTTCACGAGGGCGTGGTTCGCGCGCACCGGCGGGACGTCGCCGCTCGCGAATCCCACGACGACGACCCGCCCCTCGAAGGCGATGCAGCGCGTCGACTGCTCGAACGACGCGCCCCCGACCGGGTCGACGACCACGTCGGCGCCCGCGCCTCCCGTGAGCTCCTTGACCCGGGCGGCGAGGTCGCCGTCGCGCACGAGGACGTGGTGCGCACCCGCCGCCGTCGCGACGGCCGCCTTCGCCGGGCTCCCGACGACGCCGATCACCCGGGCCCCCGCCGCGACGCCGAGCTGCACCGCCGCGGTCCCGACGCCGCCGGCCGCGGCGTGCACCAGCAGGTGCTCCCCCGGCCGGATGCGCGCCTTGCGGTGCAGGGCGAACCACGCCGTCTGGTACGCGATCGTCAGCGCGGCCGCCTCGGCGTCGCCCAGGCCCTCGGGCGCCGGCCGCACGGCGGCGGCGGGCAGCGCCGCCAGCTCGGACAGCACGCCGATGGCGGAGCCGACCACGCGTGCGCCCGGCGCGATCCCGCGGTCGCCGGCCGTGACGCCCTCGCCGAGGGCGACCACGTCGCCGCACAGCTCGATGCCGGGCACGAACGGCGGCTCGGGCCGCACCTGGTACTCGCCGCGGGCCAGCAGGACGTCCGGGAAGTTCACCGCGACGGCGCGCACCCGCACGAGCACCTCCCCCGCCCCGGGCTCCGGCGCGGGCACCTCGTCGAGCCGCAGCACGTCCGCAGGTTCGCCCGGGCCGGTCACGCGCCAGGCGCGCATCGTCGCGGGACCGTCGGCGGCGGGGGTACGGGCGGGGGTCGTTCCGGGCAGCGTCGTCATCGTCGCTCTCGTCTCGTCGGTGTCGTGCCCGCCCGGTCGTCGGCGCCGCGGCGGGCCTGGTCAGTCCGCGGCGGTCCGGATCCCGCGCAGGAACAGCCCCGTGAGCTGCTCGGCCACCTCGGACTTCGTCTCGGGGCCCTCGGGCGAGTACCAGTGCGACAGGTAGTGCACGTCGCTGAAGAAGTGCGCCACCAGCAGCGGCCGCGGGACGTCGGTGCGGAAGACGCCCTCGTCCTGGCCGCGCCGCAGGAGCGCCGCGAACTCGTCGTGGTACTCGCGACGGCGCTGCGTGACCTCCTTGAGCCGCGGCTCGGTGAGCATGTGCATGCTGCGGAAGAAGACGGTGCCCTCCGGCAGGAAGTCGATCGAGGTCTCGACGACGTCCACGCACACGGCCCGCACGACGTCCTCGACCGGCCCGCCGGAGGCGACGATCTGGTCGAGGTGGGCCTTCTGCAGCGCCAGCATCCGGTCGTAGATGGCGAACAGCAGGTCGTCCTTGGACTGGAAGTAGTGGTACATGGCGCCCTTGGTGACGCCCGCGGCCTCGACGATCTGCTGCACGCTGGTGGTGGCGTACCCCTGCGTGGCGAACAGGTCCAGGGCGGCCGCGGTGACCCGGTCGGCGACGTTCGTGCTCTTCATGCCCCCATCCTTCACCCGACGGGCGCGATGCTCGCGCCGCCGTCGATCCGGAGCGTCTGGCCGGTCACCCACGCCGCGTCGTCCGAGAGCAGGAAGGCGACGGGACCGGCGACGTCGTCGGGCACGCCCAGCCGCGCGAGGGGGTAGCGCTCTGCCACCTGCCCCTCGTGCCCCTCGTAGAGCGCGCGGGAGAAACGCGTCTTCACGACGGCCGGGGCGACGGCGTTGACCCGGAGCGCGGGCGCCAGCTCCTGGGCGAGCTGCTGGGTGAGGTTGATGAGGGCGGCCTTGGACGCGCCGTAGAAGGCGATGTTCGGGCTGGAGGACGTCCCGGAGATCGAGGCCACGTTCACGACCGACCGGCTCAGCCCGCCGGCGACGGCGTCGCGGGTCCACTCGAGCGCGGACACGACGTTCACCTCGAGGATCTTGCGTGCGACGCCCGGGTCCACCTCGAGCGCGGGCCCCCACGCCGGGTTGATGCCGGCGTTGTTGACGAGGTGGTCGAGGCGCCCGTGGCGCTCGACGACGTGGGCGAGGACGGCGGCGCGGTGCGCGGGGTCGTCGACCCGGCCCGCCACGCCCGAGGCGCGCTCGGGCCCGAGGGCCGCGACGGCCTCGTCGAGCGCCTCCTGCTTGCGCCCGGTGACGACGACGGCGCAGCCCTCGTCCACGAGCCGCCGGGCGACGGCGAGCCCGATGCCACGGCTGCCGCCGGTGACCAGCGCGACCCTGTCCGTGAACCTGCCCGTGAACCTGTCGACCGACCCCACCATCGCCTCCTCGCGACGCTCCCGACCGACCGGCGTACCGTCCGGTCGGTTTGCGCGAGCACCGTACCACGGCCCGCCCGCGCCGCGCTGGCCGTCATCGCCGCCCTGGCCAGCACCGCGGGCGGTCGGGCAGCATGGCCCCATGACTGGCACGGACACAGGCAAGGACTTCGCACGACCGCTGCCCCCGGACCCGTACTCGCTGCTCCCCGTCCCGGCGACGTTCACGCTCAAGAGCTCGGACGTCACCGACGGCGAGCCGCTCGCCGTCGACTTCAGCGTCGACGGCGCCGACGTGTCGCCCCACCTCGCGTGGTCGGGCGCCCCCGCGGCGACGCGGTCGTTCGTGGTGAGCTGCTTCGACCCGGACGCCCCGACGCCGTCGGGCTACTGGCACTGGACCGCCGTCGACGTCCCCGCGGACGTCACCTCGCTGGAGCGCGGCGCGGGCGCCGTGGGCGGCGCGAGCCTCCCGGCCGGGGCGTTCCACGTGCCGAGCGACGGCGGACGGCTCGGCTTCGAGGGGGCCGGCCCCCCGCCCGGCGACCACCCGCACCGCTACGTCTTCGCGGTGCACGCCCTCGACGTCCCGTCGCTCGGCCTGTCCGAGGCGAACAGCCCGGTGCACGTCGCGTTCAACGTCTACTTCCACGTCCTCGCGCGCGCCACGCTCACGGCGACCTACCGCCGGTGAGCGGCGCGACGACGCCCGGGATGCCCGGGCTCCCCACCCTCGGCGACCTGACGTGGACGCCCGCGCTCGACCGTCCCGACCTGCTCGCGCCGCCCGTCGCCGACGCGCTGCGCGCCTGGGCCGCGCTGGACGACCGCGTCGGCGGGCTGGTCGCCGTCACGGAGATCGACCCGGACCACGCGGACACGGCCACGCTGAACGACCTGCACGGTCTGCCGCCCGAGGCCTCCGCCAACTGCGTGGTCGTGGCCGGGCGGCGCGGCGACGTCGAACGCATCGCCGCCTGCGTCGTCACCGCGGCCACGTTCGCCGACGTCAACACCCGCGTGCGCAAGCTGCTCGACGCGCGCAAGGCGTCGTTCCTGCCCATGGAGCGCGCGACCGACGAGTCGGGGATGGAGTACGGCGGCATCACCCCGGTGGGCCTGCCCGCCGGGTGGCGGGTGCTCGTGGACTCCCGGTTCGCCGCGCCGGGGGCGCTCGCACTGATGGGCTCCGGGGTGCGGCGGTCCAAGCTGCTCATGCCCGGCGAGCTCCTCTGCGCGATGCCCGGCGTCGAGGTCGTCGACGGGCTCGCCGTGTCCCGGTGACCGCCCGCTGACAGGCGTCTCGGAATCGCGGTGCGCCGGGGCGGCGTTGGTAGGATCGCCAGCTGCCCCGGCCTGCACCGGGACGCCCCTCGACCCATTCCTGGAGAGCTCCCTTGTCGCAGCACCGGACGGACGACACGGCCCTGCCGGACGGCGTCCGGCCGCTGACCGCGGACGATCCCGAGGAGCTCGGCGGGCACCGCCTCCTGGGCCGGATCGGCCGCGGCGGCATGGGCATGGTGTACCTCGGGACGATGCGCAGCGGCCGGCGCCTGGCGATCAAGGTGATCCGCGCCGACTACGCCGAGGACGCCGAGTTCCGCGCCCGGTTCGAGCGCGAGGTCACGGCGGCGCTCCGCGTGCGCGGCCCGTTCCTCGCGGCCCTCATCGACGCCGACCTCGCGTCGGCGACCCCCTGGCTCGCCACCGAGTACGTCCCCGGCCCGACGCTCGCGCGCCGGGTGACCCAGGACGGCCCGCTGCCGCCCGCCGAGGTCCGCACGCTCGTGGGCCACGTGGCCGAGGCACTCCACGCCGTGCACCGCGCCGGCATGGTGCACCGCGACATCAAGCCGGACAACGTCCTCCTCGGCCCGGACGGCCCGTGCGTCATCGACCTCGGCATCGCCCAGGCGGCCGACGCGACGGCGCTGACGCACGCGGGGTCCCCGCTGGGCACCCCCGTCTTCATGGCGCCCGAGCAGGCCCGCGGCGAGGACGTCTCCCCCGCGACCGACGTGTGGGCGCTCGGCGGGGTGGCCCTCTTCGCCGCCACGGGGAGCCGCCCGTTCGGCCAGGGGCGGCCGGACCTCATGTACTACCGGGTCGTCCACGAGGACCCGCAGCTCGAGGGGTGCCCCGAGGAGCTCCTGCCCTTCGTCCGGGCCTGCCTCACCAAGGACCCCGCCGCGCGGCCCCGCGTGCGCGAGATCCTCGACGCCCAGCCCGACCTGCCCGGCCCCCCGGCCGCGCCGGCGAAGGCGCAGCCGGTCGCACCGGTCGCACCGGTCGCACCGGTCGGGGCCGACGCCCCGGCGGCACCCGCCCCGGCGCCGCCCGGCGCCGCCGACGTGCCCCTCGCGGTCCCGGCGCCGGTCGACGACGAGTGGTCGAGCGCGGCCGACACGTTCGTCCCCGGTGCCGCCGCCCCGCAGACGCCGCAGGAACCGCCGGAGGAGCCCCCGGCCGCCCCGCCCGCCCGACGGCGCGGCCGGGTCGTCGCCGTCGTCGCCGTCGTCGCCGTCGTGCTGGCCGGCGCGGCCACCGGGGCCGTCCTGCTCCTGGGGGGCGACGACGACCCGTCGTCGCCCGAGTCCCCCGGCACGACGGCGGCCGAGGCCGCGATCGACTCCTGCCTCGTCGGGCGATGGACGCAGACGTCCATGGCCGACACGTGGGAGCAGCCCGAGCTCGGCGAGCCCGTCGACGTCACCGGGTGGGACGGGCGCGTGCTCGAGTTCCGGGAGGACGGCACGGAGACCGCCCGGTTCGACGACGCCGACGCGCTGCGCGGCACGCACTCGACCCTGGGCGAGATCGTCCAGACCTGGAGCGGCACCGCGACGTTCCACGTCACGACGAAGGACGGCGTCCTGCACGTCGAGGACGTGGACTACTCCGGGGTCACCGTCGAGGACGAGGTCGCCGGGACGACGCAGCGCAGCCGGCCCGTGTCGGTGCCCGGCGCCGACGTCGAGTACGAGTGCGACGACGCCACCATGACGCAGCACGGCGGCGCCTACGAGGCGTCGTTCGACCGCCTGGGCTGAGCGGCCCGCGGGCGCGGGAGGTCCCGACGTCGTCGTCAGGCGGCGACGACGAGCGCGACCGCGGCGCCCGCGACGAGCGCGGGCCCGTACGCGAGATGGGTCTTGCGCCCCGCCCCGCGCAGCAGGAGCGCCACCGCCATGAGCGCAGCCACGGCGCAGGTGGCGACCAGCGCCGTGACCACGCCCGACACGCCGAGCGGGCCCACGACCAGGCCGGTGACGACCGCGAGCTTGACGTCGCCCAGGCCCATGCTGAAGAAGGCCATCACCGCGAACAGCGCCCCGAGCGCGAGCGCGCCGCCCAGGGCCCGGCCGAGCACCGCCCAGTCACCGGCGACCGCGGCCGGCACCCCGAGCGCCAGCGCGACCAGGGGCCCCCACACGCGCGTGACGGCGTCCGGGATGCGGTGCACGTCCAGGTCGATCCACCCGAGCGCGGCCCCGCCGACGAGGTACACCCCGGCGGCGGCGGCGAGCGGCCACGGCACGAGCCCCGCGACCGCCCCGCCCGCCGCAGCCAGCGGCACCACCGTCCACGCACGCCCGAGGCGTGAGCGCGGCTCGTCGGTGTCGTACCGGTACGCCCCCGTCCGCAGCCACCGCCACAGCACGACGCCGGCGAGCAGCCCCGCGACCGCCCCCACGAGGACCGAGGTCGGCGCGGCCGTGGCGAACGGCACGTCCGTCAGGGCGCTCAGAGCGCGCCGGCCATGAGGCCGTCGAACTCGGAGCCCGGGTGCCGGAGCGCCGCGAGGAGCTGTGCCGTCCGCGGCGTCAGGTCGCCGCCGAGGGTGTCGGTCGCGGTCAGCAGGCCCTGCACCGCGGCGGTCTCCGACGCCGCGTCGCGGCTCTCGTGGGCGGTGAGCACCCGCAGCCGCCACAGCGCCTCGTGGGCGGGCTCTGCACGCAGCCCGACCCCGACGGCGTGCTGGGCGGCGCGCCAGCGCCCCTCGAGCAGCCGTCGGCGGCCCACCTCGCAGGCGACGTCCACGACGCGCGCCGACAGCCCCTGCCGCTCCGGCTCGGCCCAGGCGTACCGCCCGGGACGAGCGCCCGCGAAAGGTGCACCGCGCACCAGCTCCAGCGCCCGCTCGAGGTCCTCCGTCGCGACGGAGGACACGTCGTCGCCGACGAGGGCCTCCCACGCCCGGACGTCCGAGCCCACGTCGTGCAGCGCGAGGCGGTCGCCCGCCGCGTGGCGCGGCAGCCGGTCGCCGCCGTCGGACGCCGGACCGAGCCACCGCCGCAGCCGGGCGACGGCGGTGGAGAGCGCGCCGGCGCGCGCCGCCCCGGCCAGGCCCGGCCAGAGCGCCGCGCCCGCCTCCGCGGCGGTCGCGTCGGGGCGCAGGGCGAGGAAGGCCGCGAGTTCCTGCAGGCGCGGCCGCTCGGCCGGGTCGACCGGGCCGGCGGCGCCCTCCAGGGACACGGCGCCGAGCACGCGGACCCGCGGAGACGCGCCGGCCGGGTCGCGCGTCGCGACGTGCGTCAGGTCGTCGTCGGTGGCGTCGGGATCGCCGTCCGCCGCGACGTCGTCGACCGGGACGATCGCCTCCACCTCGGCGAGCGACGGTTCCCGCACGTGCGTCGGGTCGCCGGCGAGCTCGGCGCCCGCGAGCGCGACCAGCTGCCGCAGCTGCGCCTCCTGGTCCGCGGAGAGCCGCTGCGGGCGGAGCCCCATGCCGGCGGGCGCGAGCTGCGCCCGCGCCGCCCCCGGCCCGACCTGGAGGCTCCAGCCGGGCTCGCCGCCCAGGGCGGACGGCGCGGCCCCGTGCACGATGCTCGCGAGGGCGATCCGAGGACCGTCGTCGACCAGGGCCGCGAGGCGGGCGCGCTCGGGCTCGGGCACGGGCGCGCCGAGCACGACGATCTCCGGGCTCCAGGTGTCGCGCGCGAGCCCGGCGGCGCGGGCCGCGCCGACGCTCGTCGCCCCGGACCGCGCCAGCGCCCGCCGGTCCAGCTCTGCGCGCCGGGACAGCTCCTGGCGCAGGGCGGCGACGGAGTCGTGCCGGCGGACGCGACCGGTGCGCAGCGTCTCCTCCAGCCCCACGAGGGCGTCCGCGAACGGGTCGCCCGGCACGCCGACGACGTCGACCTGCAGGTCGTCCGCCCAGGCGGAGGTGGCCAGCTCGACGACGAGCGCCGCGACCACCTCGCCGGCGTCCTGCGCGGCGCCCGTCACGGCGAGGGTCCCCACCGTCTCGAGGTTGAGCAGCACGTGGGACGGGCCCTCGTCGTGGCCGAGCGTCACCAGCGCCGGGTAGGGCGCGGGGACCGCGGCGAGGCTCTCGCCGTACGACTCCTCGAGGCGCCGCACGCCCGCCCGGTCGAGGGACCACACGGTGCCCGTCGGGTCCGCCGCCCACGGGGCGGCGAGCGCGCCCGGGGCGGCGAGGTAGAGGTCCACCGTCGTCTCGCCGAGCCGGACGGCGCGCAGCGCGGGCAGCGGGCGCCGGGCGTCCGCGCACTGCCGGGCCAGGGCCCGCAGGGCGACGTCGAGGCGCGCGACCGACAGCGGGTCGGCGAGCGAGCGCGACTCCTGCTCGAACGCCGCGACCTCGCCCGCGGGCATCGGCGTGCGCTGCCCGGGCAGGCGTCGCCGCTGCTGCTCCCGGCGACGGCGCGCGACGAGCGCGACGACGCCGGCGGCGAGCAGCGCGCCCAGGCCCGTCGCCCCCGCGACGCGCCACGGTGTCGAGGCGCCCAGGTCGGCGTCCTGGGCTGCCGCGTCCTGCGTGCCCGCGTCCTGCGCCACGACGGCGGGAGCCTCCGGCGCGGCGGCGTCCGAGGCCGCGTCGACGACGGCCTCGGCGGCGGGAGCGCCCGCTCGCCCGGCGGGCTGCTGCTCGGCCGGCTCCGCGGCGGGCCGCGCGCCCTCCGCCTCGGCCGCGCCGGGCACCTGGAGCGTCCAGCCCGGCAGGATCAGGTCGGGATCGGTGAGGTGCGCGCCGCCCGGCTGCGCGACGTCGCGCGACGCCTCGAAGATCTCCGGGTACCGGTCCGCGTCGCCCAGCTCCTGCTCCGCGATCTGCGAGAGGTTGTCGCCGGCCTCGACGACCACGGTGCCGGCCTTCGCGTCCGGCGCCGCAGCCTTCGCGCCGCCCTGCGCGGGCGTCTCGGGCGCAGGCACCGTCAGCACCCAGCCGGGGGTGAGGAAGTCGGGACGGTCGGCGAGCGTGTCGGCGTTGAGGGCGACGATCTCGCGGAACCGATGGCCGTCCCCCAGGTAGTGCTCGGCCAAGGACCACAGCGAGTCGCCGTGCTCGACGGTGTGCTCGACGGTCCGCGCGGACGGCTCGTGGTGCGCGGCCTGCTCGACCGGCGCCGCCTGCTCGGCGGCGACCTGGGCCCGGGCCTCGCGGAGGAGGTCGGACGAGATCGGGGCCGCGCCGGACCCCTGCCCGGCGGACTGCGACGCCAGCGCGGCGTCGAGGGCCAGCTCCCCCACCCCGGCGCTCTGGCCCGGGACGGCCTGCTGCACGGAGACGGCGGCGACGACGCCCTGCGGCGCCCCGGCCGAGCCGCCCTCCAGGGCCGTCGCCGTGGTCGCCACGGGCACCGTGGTGAAGAGCAGCAGCGCCGCGGCCACGAGCCCGCGTGCCGCGTTCTGCGGCAGCCGCAGGCCCACGAGCCGCGGGGCGCGCACCCCGCGCAGCTGCGCCACGAGCTCGACCAGGATGCTCAGCGCGAGGAACGCCCACGCCACCCAGGCCGCCGCCTGCAGCAGCAGCATGAGCAGCGACCCGTCGTCCGGCGACGTGAGCATCGACAGGAGGGTGTCGGGCGAGAGCAGCCCGTCCTCGAGGGGGTTCGCCCCGACCGCCAGGAGCAGGTACGGCACCCCCACGGTGACGGCGATCAGGAGCAGCAGGGCCAGGAGCCCCTTGAGCCGGCGCATCATCGCTCCGCCCCCTCGAAGGCCCGGACCACCCGCGCCTCGCCCTCCCCGGACACCGGCATCGCGCGGATCCCGATGATCCCCAGGAACTTGGGCTTGTAGGAGTCCGTGGTGCTCACGACCACCAGGTCGCCGGCCACGGCGACGTCGGTGACGACGACCCCGGTGGTGCTGGCGTACGAGCGGGCGGCCGCCCCCGCCGCGGCAGGGTCGATCGCGACCCCCGTGCCGCGCAGCGCGTCCGACGCCACGACCGCCTGCCCGCCGGCCCGCGCCGCCTGCTGCGCGACGTCGCGCGCGTGCTGCTGGGCGAGCACCTGGCCCGAGAGGTCGACGGCCATCCCGACGACGACGATCATGACGAACGCGCCGAGCGCGAGCCAGATGGAGACCGAGCCGCGCTCGGCGGCGCGGCCCGTGCGTCGCGCGCGGAGGCGCCGGGGGACGGTCCTGGCGGGCATGCTTCAGCGCTCCCGGTAGGTGTCGATCGGGCTTTCCATGGTCTTGGTGATCCGGATCGTCCCCGGAAGACCGGGGACGGCGAGGTCGCCGACGCCGACGTCGCAGGTCACCGTCGCGGAGACGCTCGAGGCGACGCCGACGGCGTTCCCGAACCCGCCCGTGTTCACCGCGACCCGCGGGGCGCAGTTCAGCCCCTTCTCGTCGAGGCTGCGCCGCGCGGCCGCGACGGCACCGGCCTCCGCCTCCGCCTGGGTCCGGGCGATCGACGCGGACCGGGCCGCCTCGGTGGCGGCCGCCTCGACGGACTGCCCGGCGATCGCCACGCGGCCGCCGGCGAACACCAGGCCCATGATCAGCAGGAAGGCGGGCACGCCCACCGCGGCCTCGATGGCCGCGGACCCGCGCTCGCCGTCCCGCAGCCGACGTCGCAGGGCGCGCGCCAGGCGGCTCATCCGGTGAGCCTCTCGACGGGCAGGCTCGCGGTCTGCGAGATCTCCGGGTTCCACAGCGGCACGATCGACTGGGCCTGCACCGTCACGGTGACCCGGGCCTCCGTGAGCGTCCGCTGCGGGACGACGTTCCTGACGCTGAGCTCCGCGCCGACGTCCGCGAGGTAGTCGCTCGCCGCCGCGCTGCCCGCGTACGCCGAGCCGTTCTCCGCGGCCGCGGCACGCACGCCCTCCTGCGCGGCCGCGTAGGCCACGGCGCGGGCCTGGTACCACAACCCCGCCTGGACCCCCGCGAACATCAGGGTGAACAGGGCGGGCAGGAGGAAGACCATCTCGATGGTCGAGGACCCACGCTCGCGCGCCCCGCGGGCACGGGGCCCGCGGTGTTCTCGCGCTCGCCCGGGCCCGGGCCTCACTTGATCTCGCCCGCCTTGTTGTTGACGAAGGTGGTGATCGCACCGACGACGATGGCGACGATGGCGATGACGGCCACGGCCCACAGGACCTTCTCGATGGTCTCAGAGCCGGTCTCGGGCTGGGAGGCGAGCTTGGTCCTGGCGCGGTCCGCGACGGTGACGCCGAAGGTGTGCAGGGTGGCGATGAGCTGGAGCATGGGTGTTCCTTGTCCGGGATGGAAGTGGTCGGGGGTACGTCGACGAGAGGGCGTCAGATGCCTCCCATCACGTTGAGGAGCGCGGGCGTCACGAGGATCACCATGAATACCACGCCCAGGAGGGACATGGGCATGTTGATCCGCTCGCTCACGGCGTTCGCCTTGCCGCGCTCGGCGTTGAGCATGGCCGCGCGCATGGCGGCGGACCGGGCACGCAGGTTGTCGTACACCTGCGAGCCCTCGCCGCTCATCCGCATCACGTCGGCCAGGTCGTCCAGCTCCGGGAGGCCGAGCTCGTCGGCCAGGTGCTGCAGGGCGTCCCAGGGCGCGACGCCGTTCCAGCGGGAGCGCTGCAGCTCCTCGCCGATGCGGCGGAACACCCACGAGTCGCCGATCTCGGCGGCGCTCTCCATCGACTGCCGGGAGCCGGCGCCCGAGAGGCGCTCGAGCGCGACGAGGTCGATGTAGGCGCTCAGGGCACGAGCGAAGTCGGCCCGCGCGTGCTTGGCCTCGGTGCGCACGTCGATGTCGGGCGACACGAACAGCACGACGGCGAGCCCCAGCGACGCGACGGCGGGGATCGTGAACGGCAGCGCGGGCCCGCCCGCGACGGCCAGCATCAGCGTCAGCACGGGCGGGATGACGAACCCGACGAGGCCGTACAGCACCTTCTTGCCGTAGTAGCGGTGCACCGGGACGCGCAGGAGCGCGAGCTCCTTGGTCGGCGTCCTGCCCCAGGCGGCGGCAGGGAACCGCTTGATCGCCCAGACGCCCACGCGCTCGTAGCGGTCGCCCGCCACGAGCTCTGTCCGCATGGTGGCGCGCTCCTTCGCGGCCTCCTGCGAGTAGCGGCGCACGACGTCGGCGACGTCCGGGCGGTTCGGGGCCAGGCGCCACACGAGCAGCCCGATGCCGAGCCCCACCAGCGCGCCGCCGAGCAGCGCGATCTGCAGCCCTGTCGTCACGACCGAGCCCCCTCACGGGCGCGCTCGCCCATGAACCGCGGGAGCGCCTCGCCCTTGGACATCCGGCGCATCATGACGAGCAGGCCGACGTACGCGGCGAGGTAGGCCGTGATGAGGACCTGCCCCAGGGCCGAGGAGTACGGGGCGATGTAGTCGCCCGTGAACGCCAGCACGAGCAGCACGCCGGCGGTGATGATGGTGACCCAGCGCGCGGTGGCACGGGGCTTGGCGCGCTCCGCCTCGATCTCGCGGCGCGCGCGCACGTCGTCGGCCACGGACTGCGCCAGCGACTCCAGCACGGACGCCAGTCCGGCGCCCCGGCGGCTCGCGCCGAGGATGAGCGTCGCCGCCACGACGTCGCCCGTCGCGTCGTCCAGCTCGTCGCCGAAGGCGCGCAGGGCCGCGACCGTGCCCCAGCGGGCGCGCAGCCGGGCCACGAGGTTGGTCACCTCGGGCCGGATCTCCTCGGGCGCCGACCGCAGCGACATGCGGATGGCCTCCTCGAGCCCGACGCCCACGGTGAGCACGCCCGCCAGGCTGCGGGTCCACTCCTCGAGCGCCTCGAGCCGGCGGATGACGTGCCCCGAGCTGCCGGCGCTGAGCAGCACCGGGAGGCCGACGCCGGCGATCGGGCCGAGCACGATGGCGACCAGCCAGTGCGTGATCGCGTAGACCACGATGCCGCCCACGAGGCCCACCGCGGCGAGGATCTTCGTCTGGCGGTCCACCGCGGCGAACCTGGCGGCCAGGCGTCGGCGGCGCGGCGCGGCGTCGTCGACCGGCACGCGGCGCACGCCGACGACGACACCGATGACGCCCGCCACGAGGAGGGCGCCGCCCAGGGCGGGCAGGAGGGCCGTCATCGCAGGTCCCCCTGCTGGGCGCCCTCGACCAGGTAGGACGTCAGGTCGAACCCGAACCGCTCCAGGTCGCGCAGCTCCTCCGGCATCGTGCCCGGGACGGCGGGGCCGCCCTGCGGGTTGGGCGTGAAGACGTGGGTCGTGGCGTACCCGACGGCCTCCTCGCCCGGAGCGATGTGCACGATCTCCGACACCCACCGGTCGCGCTGCCACCGGGTCCCCGTCGCGTCGAGGGGGCGGGTCTGCAGCCCGACCTGGACGACGAGGTCGACGGTCTCGGCGAGCTTCGACGTCGCGAGCTCCCGCGTGACGTGCGGCCCGGCCTCCATGGCGCAGGTGACGAGCTTGCGGATCGCGCCCGAGCCGTTCGCGGCGTGGGTCGTGGAGATGGAGCCGGCGCCCGACTCCATCGCCTTGATCATCGCCCAGACCTCCTTGCCGCGGACCTCACCGACGATCTGCCGCGACAGGTTGAACCGGAACGAGTTGTAGATGGCCTCGTCGAGCGTGAACTCGCCCGCCTGGCGCCCGTCGGCGCCGATCTCGCCGGAGCCGGGGCGCGCCTCCCAGGCGTGGACCACGTCGTGCACCTCGGGCAGCTCGTGCAGGTGGAGCTCGAACTCCGTCTCGAACGTGCCGATCTGCTCGTACCGCGGGATCTCCGCGCACAGCGCGCGCACGATCGTCGTCTTGCCGGCGCCCTGCGGCCCCGCGACGACGATCGACTTCTTCGCCCGGACGGCCGCGCGCAGGAACGACGCCTGCACGGCCGACATCATCCCGAGCTCCACCAGCCGGTCGAGCTCGACCTTGCGCATCCGGTGCCGACGGATCACGACCGACGTGTTCGCGGTGACCCACGACGCGGCCGCCAGACGGGAGCCGTCGTCGAGCCGCATGTGCAGGTGCGGGCTGGCCGGGGAGAAGCTGCGCGCGTTGGAGTCGGAGCGCGTCGCGATGAACGCGAGGTTCTCGCGCAGCTCCTGGTCGGAGTCCGCGACGGGCTCCACCTTCACGAGCTCGCCCGTGGTCTTCTCGACCCAGGCGTTGTCGTGCGGGCTGATGATGATGTTCTCGACGTCGTCGGCGTCGACCAGCGGCTGCAGGCGCCCGAGGCCGAACAGCGAGTCGTGGATCGCCTTGGCGAGCACGCGCTGGTGGTCGATGCTCCACGCCGCCCGGCCGTCGTGCAGCAGGTCCGCGGCGGCGTCGTCCAGGATCTCCTGGATGATCGCCCGGCCGAGCTCCCGCTCCGCCTCCAGGTCCTTGCCGCGGTCCTCGCCGAGGCGCTCGGCGAGGCGCGTCGAGGCCAGCCCGCGGAACTCCGCGACCTGCTTCCAGTCGACGCCCTTGGGCTGGGCGAGGAAGTCCGCCCGTCCTGTCGCGCGGGTGGCGTCGTGCGTCGTCACCTGGGTGAGCGTCTGGGCGGGCACCTGGGCGGGCGTCGCACGCTGGAGCGCGCCGGGGGCGGGCTGCCCGGCGGCCGGCCACGGGGGCGGCCCCGCCGCGGGCGGGGCGGCGGGCGCGGCCGTGCGGGCGACGGGCACCGCCGGTGGGTGGTGCACGACGGCG
Source organism: Isoptericola sp. NPDC056618 (assembly GCF_042792715.1). Classification (NCBI taxonomy): domain Bacteria; kingdom Bacillati; phylum Actinomycetota; class Actinomycetes; order Micrococcales; family Promicromonosporaceae; genus Isoptericola; species Isoptericola sp. NPDC056618. The sequence continues at coordinate 127,448 of NZ_JBHTVZ010000005.1, forward strand.
GCGGGCGCGGCGGCGGGACCGCGCGGGGTCGTCGACTCGTCGATCGGCCCGGCCAGCGCGTGCGCGGGGCGGCGCACCACGGTCTGCTCCAGGTCGTCCGACAGCGCGTCGTCGGCCGTGGCGTACGCGGTGAAGATCGGCAGCGAGCTGGGGTCCGGCGGCTGCGTGCTCACAGGGCGCTCCTCTCCGCGCCGAGGGCGAGCTGCTGGCGCGACCGGGCGACGCTCGAGCCGATGCTCTGCACGGCGGCGCGCACCGACTTGTTCAGGCCGGAGGACGAGAACTTCTTGGGGCGCTTGGCCCCCAGCGCGTACACCTCGGCCGAGGCGGGGTCCCAGTCGAGGCCGGCGACGACCGGCACCCGCAGCACCTTCGCGACCTCGCCGCCGCCGTACGGCCTGCCGGGCCCGACGACGAGCGCGCCCAGGCTCTCGATCGCGCCGACGCCGGTGAACGCGTCGCGCAGGCTCTGCGCCCACGAGCTGGCCGCGACGAGCGCGGGCAGCGAGCTGTGCGTCGTGAGCAGGGCCAGGTCCGCCTGCGTGAGCAGCTTGGTCGGGGAGCCGACGAGGCCGAGGCGTCCGGCGTCGACGATCACGTCCTGGCCGTTGCCCTCCAGCGACCTGAACACCGCCGACAGCGGCTCCCAGAGCTCGTCGAGCGCGCGCGACTGCTGGTGGTTCATGGCGCCGGCGAGGTACTGCACCTGGCTGTCGGGGAAGCTCATCAGCGCCCGCGGCAGGTCCTCGGCGAGGGTGCCGTGCCGGTGGGAGACGGCCAGGTCCACGACGGTCGTGTCGGTGGGCATCTGGGCGCCGCCGAAGTAGCCGGCGGGCACGGCGCGCGCGCCGGTGGGGTCGGCGTCCACGAGGACGACGGGGCGGGGCCAGGACAGCGCCAGCGCCAGCGCGCTGGTGGTCACCCCCGGCGAGCCGTTGGCGGACGTCAGGACGATCAGTGCCATGGGCCCGTCACTCCTGGCTGTCGACGACGATCGCGGCGCTGCCCTCGGCGGAGGCCGACGCGACCTGCGGTGCGTCGCTCGCGGCGACCTGCACGTTGACCAGCGTGTTGCCTGTGACGGTGTCGGTCGAGACGCCGACGACGACGCCCTCGACGGTCGCGAGGTCCGCGGTGTCGCCGCCGCCCACGGCGGTGGACACGATCCGCACGTCGTCCCCGGACCGCACCTGGCCGGCGGGCAGCATGGCGGCCGTGACGCTCACGCCCACCACCGAGTTCCCCTCGGACGGCACGGCCGCGTCCGTCACCTGCTCCGCGGTGACGACGCCCCCGGCCACGATGTCGAGCGCCGCGTACTTGCCCACGACGGCCTCGGCGCTGCTCGCCGGCACCGCCTGCAGCGCAGGGTCCACCCCGATCCGCACGGTGACGAGGTCGTCGGCGTCGATGACCTGGCCGCGGTGGATCGTCTCGCGGACGGTGAGCACCTCCTGGCTGTTCGACATCGACTGGAAGGCGAACGCGCTCACGAGAGCGCCCACGCACACGAGCACGACGGAGAGCGCGATGAGTGCGGGGCGTCGGCGCATCTTCGGCGGCGGCGCGATCTGCCCTGCCGGCGCGCCGGACGGGTCCGCGCCCCCTTGCCGGCGCGCCCGGGTGTTCTCCGGCACAGGCGTCGTCGTCGTCATGTCGTGAGGGCCTCTCGCTGCAGGTCGGAGCACGGTGTGCTCGTCGGCGGTGTCGTCTCGCCACCGTGAGGAGTTCGTCGAGGTCGTCGGGCTCCACCCAGGCATGCGAGTCGGAGCGCACCTCTAGATACCACGCCGCCGCGATCGACACAGCGCATCGTCCGCGTCGCGAGACAAGATCGAACGTCTCGCGGACTGAGAAGTTCTCGCTTATCGGACATCCCGCCGGAATGCGGCCGGCAGGTGCCGGATCAGCACTCCGCGCGGCCGCGGCGCCAGTAGCCCATGAAGGCGACCGCCTTGCGGTCGACGCCCTTCTCCGAGACGAGGTACCGGCGCAGCGTCTTGATCGAGCCGGCCTCGCCGGCGAGCCACGCGTAGAGCACGGTGTCCTGCGCGAGCGGCTGGCCGGTCGCGTCGACGGGCACCTCCCAGAGGATGTCCGCGTCGATGTCGACGTCGGGCAGGTCGCCGTCCAGGTCGACGCCCGCGGCGGTCAGCGCCGGGACGTCGCCCTCCGCGGCCAGCAGCTCGGGAACGGCGGGGGCGTCCGCCGACGGGCGCACACCCATGGCGAGCAGCCGGTCCGCGGCCTCCTTCACGGCGGGCACGAGCACGTCGCCGTGCTCGCGGTCCTCGCGCGGCAGCCACGAGATGCGCACGCCGGCGGGGGCGGCCAGGGTCCAGCGGTCCTCGCGGTGCGGGACCTCGAGGAAGACCTCGCCGACGGCGTCGTCGGGCAGGGACTCGCAGATCGCGGCGATCGCCGGGACGGCGGTCTCGTCGCCGGCGAGCAGCAGGGCGTGGCTGCGGGCGGGCGGGTTGAACTCGAGCCCGCCGTGCGGCCCGTCCGTATAGGCGGCGTTGGGGCCCATGATGACGAGCGGGGCGCCCGGCTTCGCGCCGTTGGCCCAGCGGGAGGCGGGCCCCGTGTCGCCGTGCAGCACGATGTCGACGTCCACCTCGCGCAGGTCCTGCCGGACGGCGCGCACGGTGTAGGTGCGCAGCGGGTTGCGGCGCTCCTCGGGCAGCGCGCGCCACGAGGTGAACCAGTCGGGGTTCTGCCGGTCGAGGTACTCCCAGCCGCCGCACGGCGCGGGGAGCAGGAACTTGATCCGCTGGTCCTTGCCGTTGTCGGCGAACCCGTCGAGGTCCTCGCCGGTGAACGTGATGCGGATGAACGACGGGCAGAGCCGGGTGACCCGGGAGACGGTGACGTCGAACATGCGGTACGGCTGCTCGGGGACGACGTCCTGCGCGGCGGTCTGGTCGGCGCGCTCGGTCGCCTCGACGGTCTCGGTCACGGTGGTAAGCCTAACCTCACCTCGCCGGGGGTCCGCAACCCCGGGTGACCGTCGTCACACACGTGCTGAGCGACGGCGGGCACCGGCGCGCACCGGCTACGTCGTCGCCTCCACCGCGCCCGGCGCGCGGACCACGACGACCGGGCAGGCCGCCGTCCGCACCAGGGTGTGCGTCGCGGAACCCAGGAGCAGGGACGCGAAGCCGCCGCGCCCGCGCGTGCCCAGCAGGAGCCGCTCGGCGCCCTCCGCCTCGCGGTGCAGCACCCGGACCACCTGACCCTCGCGCGTCTCGCCGAGCACCTCGAGCGCCCCTTCGGACGCGCCTCGCTCCCGCAGCCGCTCCTCGACCCGGGCCAGGGCGTGCTGCAGCACCGGCCCGGCGTCGGCCTCCGTGATGTCGTGCGCCTCGTGCTCGGTGGGCCCGCGCGACGTCACCCACTCGGTCACCCCGGGCCGCCACACCACGACGACGCGGAGCGCGCGCCCCAGCTCCCACGCGGCGTCGACGGCGGCGTCGAGGGCCACCGCGGACTGCTCCGAACCGTCGAAGCCGACGGCGACGGGGGCGTCCGGCGGCAGGTCCGTCCGCGGGCCCTCGGCCGGCACGACGACGACCGGGCAGTGGGCGTGCGCCGTCACCTGCAGCACCACCGTGCCCCGGATCGCCTCGTACAGGCCGCCGTGCCGGGTGGCGCCCAGCACGAGGGCGCCGGCGTCGGCCGACATGCCCACGAGCGCCGCGGACGGGGAGGCGTACTCGACGAAGGTCTCGACGCTCACGCCGGGGGCGACGTCGCGGGCGCGGGCCGCGGCCTCCTCCACGACGGGCCACGCGCCGCCGTCTCCCCGCTCCCCCAGGTCCTCCCCGTGCGGCCGCGCGGCCACCCCCGTGTCGTGCGCGTCGCGCACGTAGACGACGCGCAGCACCGCGCCGCGCGTGCGCGCCTCCCGCGCCGCCCAGGCGAGGGCGACGTCGGCGGGCTCCGACGCGTCGTAGCCGACCACCACCGGGGCGGCGCTGTGCTCGTCCACCTCTCCATCGTCCCTCGCCGCGGCCCTGCTCGAAAGGCGGCGAGGGTCAGGCGGTCGCGCGTCCCCGCGACCGCCAGAGCAGGTAGACGAAGTACGGCGCCCCCAGCAGCGCCGTCCCGAGGCCCGCGGGGATCTGCCCGGGGGCGATGACGACGCGGCCGAGCGTGTCCGCCGCGGACACCAGCACGGCGCCGACCAGGATCGCGACGGGCAGCACCCGCGCGTGCCGGGCGCCGACCAGCGCGCGGGCGGCGTGCGGGGCGACGAGCCCGACGAAGCCGATGACGCCCACGGCGCACACGGCGGCGGCCGTGGTCAGCGCGGCGGCCCCGAGCAGCACCAGTCGCGAGCGGTCGACCGGGAGCCCGAGGACGCGCGGGGTGTCCTCGTCGAGCGACAGCACGTCGAGCTCGCGGCGGTAGGTCGCCGCGAGCGGCACCATGACGAGCAGCGCGAGGGCGACGGGCAGGAGCTGCTCCAGGCTGCGCCCGTACGTCGAGCCCGACAGCCACGTCAGGGCGAGGTTGACGTCCCACGGCGCGATGACGAGGACGACGAGCGTGATGAGCGCCGTCGTGCCCGCCTGGGCGCCGATGCCGACGAGCACCAGGCGTTCGGAGCCGAGCCCGCCGCGCGACGACAGCAGGTACACGAGGGCGAACACGCCGAGCGCGCACGCGCCCGCGGCCGCCGACATCGGCCAGATGCCGACCCCGGGCACGAGCAGGATCATCAGCACCGCGCCGAGGCCCGCGCCCGACGTGACGCCGAGCAGGCTCGGCTCGGCGAGCGGGTTGCGGCAGACGGCCTGCACGATCGTGCCGGCGAGCGCCAGCGCCGCGCCCGCGAGCACGGCGGCGAGCACGCGCGGCACGCGCTGGTCGAGCACGAAGCTCACCTGGCGCCCGGCGGCGCCCTGCACCCAGTTCGAGACGTCGCCGAGCAGCACGATCCGGTCCCCGAGCAGCAGGCCCGCGACCACGGCCGCGACCAGGGCGACGGAGAGGACGACCAGGACGGTGACGACCCACGCTCGTGAGCGGGGCCGGCCGAGCGTCCCTCGGGCACCCCGTGCCCCCGCCCCGGCGTCGCGCAGCCGCCGGGCCATCCACACGAGGATGCCGGCGCCGAGCACGCTGGTCACGACGCCGGTCGGCACCACGACCGAGGCCTGACCGGGCAGGATCGCGCGCAGCAGCACGTCCGCGCCGAGCACCACGACGACGCCGACGAGGGCCGCGAACGGCAGGAGCAGCACGTGCCGGCCGAGGCCGGGCACCCTGCGACCCACGAGCCGGGCGATGACGGGCGCGGCGAGTCCGACGAAACCGATCGGGCCGGCCACCGTCACGGCGATCGCGGCGAGCAGGACGGCCGCCAGGACGGCGAGCACCCGCGTGCGGCGCACGTCGATGCCGAGGACGCGCGCGGCGTCGTCCCCGAGACCGAGGAGGTCGAGCCGGCGGGCCAGCAGGAGCGCGCCGAGCACCCCGGCGGCCACCACCGGCGCCGCGAGGCTCACCGTCCGCGTGCCCGACTGCACGATGCTGCCGCTCCCCCACGCGAACAGGCCGGTCGTCTCCTGCTCGAAGAGCACGAGCAGCACCATCGTCAGCGAGTGGAGCGCGAGCATGATGGCCGAGCCGGCGAGGACCAGCCGGGTGGGGCCGTCGGCGCCGCCGCGCGCGAGCGCGAGCACGAGCGCCGCGGCCGCCAGCCCGCCCACGAACGCGATGCCGCCCTGCAGGTAGAAGGGCACGCTCAGGCCCAGGGCCGCCGCGGCGACCACCGTGACGTACGCGCCGGCGTTGACCGCCAGCGTGTCCGGCGAGGCCAACGGGTTGCGCGCCACCGACTGCAGCACCGCGCCCGCGACGCCGAGGGCGACGCCCACGAGCAGGCCCGCCAGGAGGCGCGGCAGCCGGGAGGAGACGAGCACGGCGACCGTGCCGTCGTGGTCGGCGCCGACGAGCGCGCGCAGCACGTCGAGCGCGCCGACGTCCGCCGTGCCCTGGGTGAGGTGCACCGCGGCCAGGACGAGCACGGCCAGCAGCGCGACGGCGAACGCCGCGACGACACGGACGGGCGCAGCCCGCCGCCCCGGCACGGTGGCGGGGGCGGCGGACGGCGGGGAGACGGTCACGGACACGTGCTGCGGGCGGGTCAGGCGAGGGCGTCGACGAGCGCGTCGATGTACGCCGCACCCGAGAGGGGTCCGCCGAACATCCAGATGCCGTCGGGGATGCGGTGCACGTCGCCCGCCGTGACGAACGGCAGCTGCTCCCACACCTTGTTGCCCTCCAGCCCGTCGGCGAACGGGTCCGCCTCCGAGTCGTTGGCGGCGTAGACGAACTTCACGTCGCCGAGCTTCGTCAGCCCCTCGACGTCGGTCTGCGCGAGCCCGTAGTCGGGGTCGCCGCCCTCGGTCCACGCGTCCTTGAGGCCGACGGCCTCGCCCAGCGCGCCGAAGAAGGACCCCGGCGTGTACATGCGCACGGAGACGGTGCCGTTGGCGATCCAGCCGTCCGCCATCGTGAACTCGGCGCCGCCGAGCCCGGCCTCCTCGAGGGCGGCCTTGCCCTCGGCGACCTTGGCGTCGAAGTCGTCGAGCGCGGCCGCGGCGGCGTCCTGCTTCCCCGTGACCTCACCGAGGGTGGTCACGGTCTCCCTCATGTACCCGAGCGGGTCGGTGCCGTCGGAGCCGCGCAGCGTCAGGACCGGCGCGACCTCCTCGATCTGGGCGATGACGTTCTCGGGGAGGTCGGTGGTGGTGACCACCAGGTCCGGCTCGAGCGCCGAGATCGCGTCGAGGCTGGGCTCGCCGCGCGTGCCGACGTCGGGCGTGCCCTCGTCGATCGGCGCGACCGTGTCCCACGTGTTGTAGCCGGCCACGTCGGCCTGGCCCGCGGGCTCGACACCGAGCGCGACGAGGTTCTCGGTGAGGCCCCACTCGAGCGAGACGACGTCGGCCGCGGGGGCGTCGAGGGTGTGCTCGCCGCGCTCGTCGGTGTACGTGACGGGACCGGTCGAGGCCGACGGCTCGGCGGCGGCCTCGGCCGCCGGGTCCTCGGTGGTGCCGCACGCGGTGAGGGCGAGCGCGGCCACGGCGGCGGCGGTTCCGGCCAGCAGCGATCGGGTGGGGATGCGCATGGGTGTCTCGGTGTCCTTCGGGTCGGTGCGCCACGGTTCGGGGCGCGACGGTGCCGGGCGGGGGCGCCGGCGAGGTGTGGGTCGGGTGGCGAGGGGAGGTCAGACGCCGCGCGTGGCGTGCCTGCCGACGGCCTCGCAGCGGGTGCGGCCGGTGTCCGGGTGGGTCGTGACGTCGACGCGGATCCCGTAGACCTCGGTGAGGAGCTCGCTGGTGAGCACCTCGGCCGCCGGGCCGGAGGCCCGCACCTGGCCGCGGTGCAGCACCACGACGTGGTCCGCGACGGCGGCCGCCTGGTTGAGGTCGTGCAGGACGACGCCGACGGCGACGCCGTGCTCGGTGGCGAGGTCGCGCACCAGGTCGAGCAGCTCCACCTGGTAGCGCAGGTCGAGGTAGGTGGTGGGCTCGTCGAGCAGCAGCACGCCGGTGTCCTGCGCGAGGCAGGTCGCGAGCCACACCCGCTGCAGCTCGCCGCCGGAGAGCTCGTCCACGCCGCGCTCGGCCATCTCGGCGACGCCGGTGACGTCCATGGCGTGCGCGATGGCCCGGGGGCCGTCCGCGTCCGCGGACCGGAACCGCCCGCGGTACGGGTGCCGGCCGTAGGCGACGACGTCGCGGACGGTCACGCCGCTCGGCGTCGGGTGGCTCTGCGACAGGAGCGTGACGCGCCGCGCGAAGTCCTTGGGGTGCAGGGCGAGCGCGTCGGTGTCGCCGTCACGGTCGCCGTCGGCGAGAGTGACGCTGCCCGCGTCGGGGCGGTGCAGCCGCGCGAGCGAGCGCAGCAGGGTCGACTTGCCCGAGCCGTTGGGGCCGAGCAGCGCCGTCACGGCGCCCGGCCGCAGCTCGATCTCCGCGTCCTCGACGACGGTGCGGCGGTCGTAGGACAGCCGCAGCCCGCGCCCGGCCATCGCGGCGGCCGGACGGGACTCGACCACGGGGGGCGGCGAGGGCACCAGGGTCTGACTCACGTAGGTGAGGCTAACCTTCACCGAAGGGTTACGTCATCCCCCTGTTGCGTAATTCCCTGTGACGCGGGTCACCGACGGGCGTCGTCGACGACATCGCCGCCTTCCTGTTGACAGGAGCATCGGCCTTCGTCAGGGTGGTCAAACTGGTCTAGACCAATGGAGGTTCCCATGACCACCGTCAGACGACGACTCGCCGCCGGAACGCTGACCGTCGCGACGCTTCTCGCCACCGGAGCAACCACCGCCACCACCGCCGGCGCCACGACCGCGACGAGCGCCCAGGACGACCTTCCCATCGTCAGCCCCGCACCGCAGGACATGCGCCGTTCGGGTCACGACCTCAGGCTCTCGCGCACCGTCGACGTCGTGGTCGACGACGGCACGGACCCGGCGGCGCGGCGGGCGCTGGAGGAGCTGCTGCGCGAGCACGGCGTCCGCACGGTCGAGCGGGGCGGGGACGCCCGCGGCCCGGCGCGGGGACAGGTGCGCGTCCTGCTCGGGGACGGCGAGCGGGCCGACGTCCGCGCCGCCCTCGGACGTGTCGACGTGCCCGACCGCGACGAGGGCTACGCGGTGCGCGTCGATCCGAAGGGCGGACGCGGCACGGTGACCCTCGCGGGCCACGACGGCGCCGGGCAGTTCTATGCCGTGAAGACCCTCGAGCAGCTGCTGGACGACCGGCGCGCCGGCACCACCGCGGCGGGCGCCACGGTGGTGGACTTCCCGGCCATGCCGCTGCGGGGCACGATCGAGGGCTTCTACGGCGAGCCATGGACGCACGCCGAGCGGCTCGACCAGCTGGCCTTCTACGGCGACGTCAAGGCGAACACCTATGTGTACGCGCCGAAGGACGACCCGTACCACCGCGAGAAGTGGCGCGAGGACTACCCGGCGGACAAGCTCGCGGAGCTCGCCGAGCTGGTCGGGGCGGCGACGGCGAACCACGTGCGCTTCACGTTCGCGCTCTCGCCGGGCAACAGCGTCTGCTACTCCGGCGAGGACGATCTGGCCGCCCTGGAGCGCAAGTTCCAGGCGCTCTACGACGTCGGCGTGCGGGCGTTCAGCATCCCGCTCGACGACATCGACTACTCGCGCTGGGCCTGCGACGCCGACCGCGCCGCCTACGGGGAGCCTTCTCCGGGCAACGCCGGCAAGGCGCAGGCGGACTTCCTCACCCGCGTGCAGGAGGGCTGGATCGAGACCCACGACGGCGCCCGGCCGCTCCAGATGGTGCCGACGGAGTACTACAACACCACCGAGTCGCCCTACAAGGCCGCGCTGCGGGAGATGGACGAGGACGTCGTCGTGATGTGGACGGGCAACGACGTGGTGCCCCAGTCGATCTCCGTCGACCAGGCGATCGAGGCGGACACCGTCTTCGGCGGTCCGACGTTCCTGTGGGACAACTACCCCGTCAACGACTACGGGCAGACCAGCGGGCGGCTGCTGCTCGCCCCGTACGACAAGCGCGAGCCCGGCCTGTCCGACCACCTGGCGGGCATCGTGTCGAACCCGATGAACCAGGCGGCGGCGAGCAAGGTGGCCGTCTTCGGCATCGCGGACTTCGCGTGGAACGACCGCGGCTACGACCGCGACCGCAGCTGGCTCGAGGCGATGCGCTACCTGGCCCACGACGACCGGGACGCCGTGGAGTCGCTGCTCGCCTTCGGCGACCTCAACCACCTGGCGCCGAGCTTCGGCGACCCGTGGCAGCCGCAGGCGCCCGCCCTCGCGGAGGAGATCGGCACCTTCTGGGAGCGCTGGGAGGCAGGCCACCGGCGGGCGGCGGTCGCCGGCCTGCGGGACGACGCCCGGACGGTCGCGGACGTCCCCGAGACGCTCCGGAGGTCCGGCGTGGACCCCGCGTTCCTCTCGGACGCCGCGCCCTGGCTGGACGCGAACGACCTGTGGGGCGACGCGTTCCTGGCCACGCTCGACGCCGCGGAGGCCGACCTGCGGGGTGACACCGCGCGGCGCGACGCGCTCCTGGCCCGGGCCGACGCCGCGGCCGAGGCGGCCGCGCAGGTGATCGTCGACCCGCCGGACAACCGCTGGGGCGCCGCCCCCGTGAAGCTGGGAGACGGCGTGCTCGACGTCTTCCTCGAGGACCTGGCCGCCCGGCTCCGCGACTGACCCCGCGAGGCGTCGAGCGTGCTGACCTGAACCTCGGGCGGCCATCAGGTCAGCGCGCTCGACAGGTCGGCACGCTCGACGCCGGACCGGCGACCCGCGTCAGGCTCGCGTCGCCCAGAACGCCACCGCCGACGCGGCGGCGACGTTGAGGGAGTCCACTCCCCCGGCCATGGGGATGCGCACGACGACGTCGGCCGCGGCGACGGCACCGCGCGACAGGCCGTCCCCCTCGGTGCCCAGCACCATCGCGAGGCGCTCGGGCGGGTCGGTCACCAGGTCGTCGAGGGACACCGAGTCGTCGGACAGGGCGAGCGCCGCGACGGTGAACCCGTCGTCCTGCAGCGCGTGCAGGCCGCCCGGCCAGGAGTCCAGCCGTGTCCACGGCACCTGGAACACGGTGCCCATGGACACGCGCACCGAGCGGCGGTAGAGCGGGTCGGCGCAGCGCGGCGAGACGAGGACGGCGTCCACGCCGAGGGCCGCCGCGCTGCGGAAGATCGCGCCCACGTTCGTGTGGTCCACGATGTCCTCCAGCACGGCGACGCGGCGCGCGCCCGCGCCCCCGCGGGCCGCGGCGAGCAGGTCGTGCACGGAGGGCAGCACCGGCCGGTGCATCGCCGCGAGCGCCCCGCGGTGCAGGTGGAACCCGGTGATCCGCTGCACCACGTCGTCCGACCCGACGTACACGGGGGCGTCGGGGTGGGCCGCGAGCACGTCGGCCATGGAGTCGAGCCACTTCTCGGCCATGAGGAACGACCGGGGGCGGTGGCCCGCCTCGAGCGCACGCCGGATCACGGACGACGACTCGGCCATGTACAGCCCCTCGGCGGGCTCCCGTGCGGCGCGGAGCTTCACGTCCTTGAGGTCGGTGTAGTCGTGCAGGCGCGGGTCCGCGGGGTCGGTGACGCGGGTGGTGCGGGCGTCGTCGACGCCGGGCTCGGGGGTGCTCACCGAGGCATTCTCCCCCGCACCGCACCGCACCGTTGCCGCCCCCTCAGCGCGCGAGCACCTCGGCGAGGCTGCGCGCCGGGCCGGTCGAGCGCCACGCGCCCGGCGTCGCGCCGTGCCGCCGCACGAAGGCGCGGTGGAACCCCGGCACCGAGTCGTAGCCGACCTGCCGGGCCACGCGCTCGACGCTCGCGTCCGGCGCGCGGAGCAGCCGCGCGGCGACGTCCATCCGGCACCCGGCCACGTAGCCCATGGGCGGCTCGCCCACGGTGCGGGCGAACCGTTCGGCGAACGCGGACCGGGACAGCCGCGCGACGGCGGCGAGCGACTCCAGCGACCAGGGCCCCTCCGGCGCGACGTGCACGGCACGCAGCACGGGCCCGAGCGCCGGGTCGCGCAGCGCGGCGATCCACCCCGACGCCGGCTCCTCCGCCTCGAGCCAGCGCCGCACCACGTGCACCAGGAGCACGTCGGCCAGCCGGGCCGTGACCACGTCCGTCCCCGGCCGCGGATGGTGCACCTCGTGGTCGATCGCGGCGACGACGGCGCGCAGCCAGCCGCCGTCCGCCCCGTCATCGCCCGCGCCCGACCCGCTCGCGGCGCCCGGCGCCCGGAGCACCGGCGGCAGGCTCGCCAGCAGGCGGCCGACACCCGGGTCGGTGAACCCCACCGCCCCGCAGACGAGGGTCGCCGGACGCCCGCCCCCGTCGATCCGCAGCTGCTCGTACCGGTCGGCGACCACCGTGCGGTCGACGTCCCAGAGCCCGGTGGCGGGGTCGTCGGCGGTGCCGGTGATCGCGTGGCCGGCGCCGTGCGGCACCAGCACGAGGTCGCCGGGGCCGAGGTCGTGCCGCCCGCCCTCGACATCGACGACCGCCCGGCCGTCGAGCAGCAGGTGGAACATCAGGACGCCCGGCAGCGCCGGCATCGCGATGCCCCACGGCTCGGAGAACCGGCCGGTGGAGCAGAAGACGGCGTCCATCTCGAGGGTCCCGAGCACGTCGGCCCAGGGGTCGACCTGAGGTTTCCCGGCGCCCGGGACGGGCAGCAGGGCGGCAGCGTCGCTCATCCCGCCATCCTGCGACCGCCCGGACGAACGGTCAAGACTCCCGGATGTGACCTCATGGTTCGTCCGTCATCCTGCCGGAAGTCTGGAACCAGACGCCGGAGCCGCACGGGGCTCGGCACGACAAGGAGGACTCTCATGGACGTACTGGTGGTCGGAGCGACGCGGGGCAGCGGCCTCGCCATCACCCGCGAGCTCGTGGCCGCGGGGCATCGCGTGACCGCGTTCGGCCGGACGGCGAGCACCGCGTTCGCCGCACCGGCCGCTGGGCCGGGCGCTGGGCCGGGTTCCCTGCGGCCCGTCGACGGCGACGCCCTCGACCCCGAGGCGGTCGCCAAGGCCGTCGCCGGGCAGGACGCCGTCGTCGTCACGCTCGGCATCTCGGACAACCCGCTCGCCGTGCAGTGGCTGGGCCGGTCGAGCACCCCCGCGGACGTGCGCTCGCGCGGCACCGCGACCGTGGTCGCAGCCATGCGCGAGACCGGCGTGCGCCGCCTGGTCGTGCAGAGCACGTACGGCCTCGGCGACTCCTGGGCGCACCTCGACCTCACCTGGAAGCTGGTGTTCCGGTTCGTCATCGGCCGCCAGTTCACCGACTCGGGTCGCCAGGAGGAGGTGGTGCGCGCCAGCGGCCTCGACTGGACGCTCGTGCGCCCGGTCTCGCTCACCGACGCCCCGGACGACGCGGCCGACGGCGCCGACGTCGGGAGCCCCGCCCACGTCACGACCGACGACACGCGGCGCGGGCTCAAGGTGTCCCGCGGGCAGCTCGCACGGGTGCACGCCGCCGCCCTCGCCGACCCGGCCGCCGTCGGGGCCACGCTCAGCGTCTCCGCATGACGTCCGCACCACCTCGCAGACCCCGCGGGGCCCCGACCGGCGCGAGCCTGTCGGGGCCCCGTGCCAGGATCGCGAGGTGACCTCCCACGTCCCGGCCCGCACGCCCGCCGTCGTGCTCCGCGACCGCACCACCGCCGACCTGCCCGCCCTCGTCGACGTCCTCGCCGCCCAGCAGCCGGCGTCGGGCTACCCGCACCGGTGGCCGCTGCCCTTCCCGGTCGAGGAGTTCCTGGTGCGGCCCGACGAGGAGCGCGCGTGGGTCGCCGAGCTCGACGGCGCGGTCGTGGGGCACGTGAGCGTGACGTCCGTGCCGGACGACCGGTTCGGCGCCATCTGGTCCGCGGGCGCCGGCCGCCCCGTCGACGAGCTGGGTTGCGTGTCGGTCCTCTTCGTCGGCCCGGACGCGCAGGGCCGCGGCGTCGGCGGCGCGCTGCTCGACGTCGCCGTGGCGCACCTGCACGCCCGGGGCCGCACGCCGGTGCTCGACGTCGACGACCGCGACGGCGTCGCGCACGCCGTCTACCTCCACCGCGGGTGGCGCGTCGTCGGCGAGGCGCGGTTCGACTGGCAGCGCGAGGGCGCGCCGCCGGCCCGGATGCTCGTGCTCCCCTGACCGCAGAAGGAATCGAGCGTGGGGGGGGTTTTCCAAAACCGGGCCGGGGGGGGGAGAAGTAACCCCCGCCCAGGAGGGCGGGGGGGGGGGTTATAAAAAAAAGAAGCGGCCCCCCCCAGG
>NZ_JBHTVZ010000005.1:141284-257734 GCF_042792715.1 Isoptericola sp. NPDC056618
GTCGCGGGCGGGCCCCCCGCCCCGCCGCCCCCGTCTGTGGGCTGCCCCCCCCGCCCCGGCCCCCGGCGCGCGTCGCGCGTGCTGACTTGATCCTCACACGGGCCGTTCGAGGATCAAGTCAGCACGCTCGATGCTGCAGGTCAGACGCCGGCGGGACCGGCGACCACGTCCTCCTCGTCCATCACGGGGGCGCTGAACTGCGACTCGTAGAGCCGCGCGTAGGCTCCGCCGGCGGCGAGCAGCGTGTCGTGGTCGCCCTGCTCCACGATCTGCCCGTGCTCCATGACGACGATGGTGTCGGCGTCGCGGATGGTCGACAGGCGGTGCGCGATGACGAACGACGTGCGGTTCGCCCGGAGCGCGTTCATCGCCTGCTGCACGAGCACCTCGGTGCGGGTGTCGACCGAGCTCGTCGCCTCGTCGAGCACGAGGATCTCCGGGTCGGCGAGGAACGCCCGGGCGATGGTCAGCAGCTGCTTCTCGCCCGCCGAGAGCGAGGTCGCCTCGTCGTCGAGCAGCGTCGCGTACCCGTCGGGCAGCGTGCGCACGAACGGGTCCACGTGCGTGGCCTCGGTCGCGGCGAGGAACTCCGCCTCGCCGACCGTGGCGCCGTCGCGCACCCCGTACCGCAGGTTCTCCTCGATGGTGCCCTTGAACAGCCATGTGTCCTGCAGCACCATGCCGATCCGCGAGCGCAGGTCGTCGCGCGTCAGGTCCCGGCTGTCCACGCCGTCGAGCGTGATCCGGCCGGAGTCGACCTCGTAGAACCGCATGAGCAGGTTGACCAGCGTCGTCTTGCCGGCGCCCGTGGGGCCGACGATCGCGATCGTCTGCCCGGGCTCCGCCACGAGGTCGAGGTGCTCGATGAGCGGCGTCTCGGGGTCGTAGGAGAACGAGACGTCCTCGAACGCGACCCGGCCCCGCACGTGGTCCAGCCGGCGCGGGTCGGCCGGGTCCGGCTCCTGCTCGGGGGCGTCGAGCAGCTCGAAGACCCGCTCGGCCGACGCGACGCCCGACTGGAGCAGGTTCATCATCGACGCGATCTGCGTGAGCGGCTGCGTGAACTGCCGCGAGTACTGGATGAACGCCTGGACGTCTCCCAGGGACAGCTGCCCCGAGGCCACGCGCAGCCCGCCGATCACGGCCACGATCACGTAGTTGAGGTTGGCGAGGAAGCCCATCGACGGCTGCATCGTGCCGGAGATGAACTGCGACTTCCGGGAGGCGTCGTAGAGCGCCTCGTTCTCCGCGGCGAACGTCGAGGCCGCCGCCTCCTGGCGCCCGTAGACCTTGACCAGCGAGTGCCCGGTGAACATCTCCTCGACGTGCGCGTTGAGCCGGCCCGTGGCCGCCCACTGCGCCACGAACTGCGGCTGCGACCGCTTGGCGATCTGCATGGTGAGGATCACCGACAGCGGCACGGTCACCAGCGCGACCAGCGCCAGCACCCACGAGATCCAGAACATCATCCCGAGCACGCCGATCACCGTGAGGACGGAGGTCACGAGCTGCGCGAGCGTCTGGGTCGTCGTCTGCGCGACGTTGTCGATGTCGTTGGTCACGCGCGAGAGGATCTCGCCCTTGGCCTGCTTGTCGACGTAGCTCAGCGGGATGCGGTGCAGCTTGGCCTCGACGTCGTCGCGCAGGCGGCGCATCGTGTTCTGCACCGCGATCGTCATGATCCGCGCCTGCAGCCACCCGAAGAGGAACGCCCCCAGGTAGATGGCGATCACCCACATCAGGATCTCACCGAGCCGGGTGAAGTCGACGCCCTGGCCCGCGACGACGTCGGGCAGCGAGGAGATCAGGCCGGCCTGTGCGCTGTCCCCGGAGGCGCGCAGCATGGCGGCGGCCTCGTCCCCGGTGGTCCCGGCCGGGACGCCGGCCGCGGTGAGGGCCTTGCCGACCACCCCGGCGAAGATGACGTTGGTCGCGTCGCCCAGGATCTTCGGCCCCGCCACGGTGAGCGCCACCGAGACGATCCCGCACAGGGTGAGCAGGACGACGCGAGCCCGCTCGGGACGCATCACCCCCGCGAACCGCCGGAGCGACCCGCGGAAGTCCATCGCCTTGGCGCCCGGGGCGCCACCCATGCCACCCATGGGGCCGTGGCCGCCGCCACGGGGGCCGCCGGCCGGACGGGCCGGTGCCTTGCGTTCGGTGCTCATGCCGCCTCCTCGAGGGACATCTGGGAGGTGACGATCTCCTGGTAGGTCTCGTTGTCCGCCAGCAGCGCGGCGTGCGTGCCGCGCCCGACGATGCGCCCGTGGTCGAGCACGAGGATCTGGTCGGCGTCGCGGATCGTCGCCACGCGCTGCGCGACGACGAGGACGGTCGCGTCCTGCGTGCGCGGCCGCAGGGCGGCGCGCAGCCGCGCGTCCGTGCTGTAGTCGAGGGCCGAGAACGAGTCGTCGAACAGGTACACGCGCGGGCGCCGGACGACGGCGCGCGCGATCGCGAGCCGCTGGCGCTGCCCGCCGGAGAACGTCGTCCCGCCCTGGGCGACCGGCGCCTCGAGCCCCTCGGGGAGCGCCTCGACGAAGTCGCGCGCCTGCGCGATCTCCAGCGCGGCCCACATCTCGTCCTCGGTCGCGTCGGCCTTGCCGTAGCGCAGGTTGTCCGCCACCGTGCCGCTGAACAGGAACGCCTTCTGCGGCACCAGGCCGAGCTGCGACCCGAGGTCGCCCGTCGCCAGGTCGCGCACGTCCACGCCGTCCAGGAGCACGCGCCCGTCGGTGACGTCGAAGAGCCGCGGCACGAGGTTGAGCAGCGTCGTCTTGCCCGCGCCGGTGGAGCCGATGATCGCGGTCACCCGGCCGGGCGACGCGCTGAACGTCAGGTCGTGCAGCACGGGCTCGTCGGCGCCCGGGTAGCGGAACTCGACGCCCTCGAACGTCAGCTCGCCGCGCGGCCCCTCGCCGTCGGCCAAGGACGTGAGGGAGACCGGCGCGGACGGCTCGGTGACCGAGGTCTCGGTGTCGAGGACCTCGGAGATGCGGCCCGCGGCGACCGAGGCGCGCGGCACCATCATCACCATCATCGTCGACATCATGACGGCCATGAGGATGTACATGATGTAGCTGAGGAACGCCATGAGCGCGCCCACCTGCATCTGGCCGTTGTCGATGCGCTGCGCGCCGAACCAGAGCACGGCGACGCTCGACGCGTTCATGATGAGCATGACCATCGGGAACGCCAGCGCCATGAGCTTGCCGGCGTTCAGCGACGTGTCGTACAGCGCCTCGTTGGTGGCTCCGAACCGCTCCAGCTCGCGGTCCTCGCGGACGAACGCCCGCACCACCCGCAGGCCGGTGATCTGCTCGCGCAGCACGCCGTTGATGGCGTCGATCCGCTTCTGCATCGCCTTGAAGTAGGGCACCATCCGCCACATCAGCAGGCCCATCGCGATGCCCAGCACGGGCACCACGACGAGCAGCAGCGCGGAGAGCTCGACGTCCTCCTGCAGCGCCATGATGACGCCGCCGACCAGCATGATCGGCGCCATCACCATGATGGTGAAGGTCATCAGCACGACCATCATCACCTGCTGCACGTCGTTGGTGGTACGGGTGATGAGCGACGGGGCGCCGAACTGGCCGAGCTCGCGGGCGGAGAAGCCCTGCACCGAGTCGAACAGGTCGCGGCGCACGTCACGGCCCAGCGCCGTCGCGGCCCGGGCGCCCAGGAACACCGCGCCGATCGCGCAGGCGACCTGGACGAGGCTCACGACGAGCATCCACCCGCCCACCCGCATGATGTAGGCCGTGTCCCCGGTCGTCACGCCGTTGTCGACGATGTTCGCGTTGAGGGACGGCAGGTAGAGGGAGGCGAGCGTCGCGAGCAGCTGGAGCACCAGCAGCAGGCCGACGGCGCCGGCGTAGGGGCGCAGATAGGTCCGCGCCAGGGAGACGAGCATCAGGGCTCCAGGGGGTGGGAGGTACGGGGCGTCGCCGTCCCGGGGGGATTCTCGGACGCGGTGTGCTTCCGGTGCGCAGTGTTCTGCGTCGCGGTGGCCTCGGGCACGTGTTTTTCTGCTCGATCCTCCGCGATGCCGTTGACGAGCGCATCGGCGACCACCCGGGGCGAGGGTGCCGGCAGCAGGTGGTCGACGCGGGCGTGCGTGCCGGCGATGCTCGCCTCGACCAAGGCCACCGCGACCTCGATCGGCACCCGGAGGCGGTGCTCGTCGGGCTGCAGCACCCCGATCAGGCCGGCGACCGTGGCCTCGCGCTGCTGCTCCCGCTGCTCCATCAGCTGCGCGCGGAAGTCCTGCACGTGCCCGGGCTCGACCTGGTCGCGCGCCCCGGTGCGGTGGTGCAGCGCGCGCAGCACGCCCATCCAGCGCATGACGTCGCTCATCCGCCGGCGGCCGAGCTCGATGACTCGCTCGAGCCGCTCCTCGAGCGGCGCCTCGCGGTCGATCGCCGCCAGCTCCGCGCGCGTCTCGACCGGCCCGGACGCACGGTGCAGCCCCTCGACCGCGACCGCGCCGATGAGCGTGTACTTGTCCCCGAAGGCGCGGAACAGCGTGCCCTCGGCGACGCCGGCGGCGTCCGCGAGCTCGCGCGACGTGACGTCGAGGCCGAGCTCGCCGACGAGCGGGAGCACGGCGTCGACGATCGCCGAGCGGCGGTCGTCCGGCGCCATGGGGGCGGCACGACCGGTCGGCGTGGGCGTGGGGCTCATGGGCGCCACACTAAATGAGTGAGCACTCACTCCGCAACGTTGGGCACGACGTCGGCACGGCGTCCGGAGGCCCGTCGACGGCGCCTCCCGCTCCCTCGACCCCTTCCGCCCCGTTCCGTGCGGCTCCGAGCACGCACGACGGGAGGGCCGCCACCCTGGGGTGACGACCCTCCCGTCCGATCCGTGCCGCGCGGTGGCGCCTCGCGGCGTCCTACTGCTGCGGGTCCTCCGGCTCGCCACCGAGCGAGCGCGGCTGCGCCCCGGGCGACGGCGGCGCCGTCGGGCCGTCCGACGGCCGCTGGCCGCGCTCGGCGGACGGGTCGAACGGCGCACCCGACCGGGTGCCCGCGCTGGTGGCGTCCGCCGTGGCGGCCTCCGCCTGGCGCCGCGCCTCCGCGAGCGCCTCGCCCGGGTCCTCCAGGGCCTGCGCGGGAAGCGACGACGGCCGCGGCCGCGGCTCGGCGGCGCCCTCGTCGTCGGCGGGCGGGGTGGGGATGCCGGGGGTGCCGGGCACGCCGCCGAAGCCCTTGGCGATCGAGCCGAGCGCCGCGGTGAACTCCGTGGGCACCACCCACAGCTTGGACGCGTTGCCGTTGGCGATCTCCGGCAGCATCTGCAGGTACTGGTAGGCCAGCAGCTTGGGGTCGGCGTCGCCCTCGTGGATGGCGCCGAACACCTGGAGGATGGCGCGCGCCTCACCCTCGGCCTGGAGGATCTTCGCCTGGGCGTCGCCCTCGGCCCGGAGGATCTGGGACTGCTTCTCGCCCTCGGCCGTGAGGATCTGCGACTGCTTGACACCCTCGGCCGTGAGGATCGTGGCGCGGCGGTCGCGCTCGGCGCGCATCTGCTGCTCCATCGCGCCCTGCACGGAGGCGGGCGGCTCGATCGACTTCAGCTCGACGCGGTTGACGCGGACGCCCCAGCGGCCGGTGGCCTCGTCGAGCACGCCGCGCAGCTGGCCGTTGATCTGGTCGCGGCTGGTGAGCGTCTGCTCGAGGTCCATGGACCCGACGACGTTGCGCAGCGTGGTGACGGTGAGCTGCTCGATACCGGTGATGTAGTTCGCGATCTCGTAGACCGCCGACTTCGGCTCCGTCACCTGGAAGTAGATGACCGTGTCGATGCTCACCACGAGGTTGTCGCTCGTGATCACCGGCTGCGGCGGGAAGGACACGACCTGCTCGCGCAGGTCGACGCCGGCGCGGATGCGGTCGACGAACGGCACCAGCAGGTGCAGCCCGGGCTCGAACGTCTTGTTGTAGCGACCGAGCCGCTCGACGATCAGCGCCGTCGCCTGCGGCACGATGCGCACGGCCTTGACCAGCGCGACGATCAGCACGATCGCCAGGATGATGAGCACCACGTAGAGCACGATGGTGCCGGGTTCGGTATCGGACACGTCGGTCCCTTCTGTCGACACTGTCGACGACCCTGTCGACGTCGTCGACATCGGACGGTTCCGCCGGTCCCCCCGGCGGGTCGTGCAGACCCCGGGCCGGGCGGACGGACCGCCGGCACCCGGGGGACGTCAGGCGGAGCGTTGCTCGTGCGTCGTGGCCACCGGCGCGACGACGGCGGTGGCGCCGTCGATCCGCACGACGCGCACCTCGGCGCCCACGGGCACGCGCCCGGTGGAGTTCGGGATGCCGTCGTCCTCGAGGCGGGCGCTCCAGACCTCACCCTGCAGCTTGACGCGGCCGCCCGTCTCGGTGACCTCCGCGAGGACGAGGGCGGTGCGGCCGACCTGGCCCGCGGCGTTGGTCTCGACGAGCGGGACGCGCTGGCGCAGGTGGCGCAGCAGCCACGGGCGGAGCGTGAAGAGCAGGAGCACGGACACGACGCACGCGACGACGATCTGCAGCCAGAGCTCGCCGCCCGCGGCGGCCGTGACGGCCCCGCCGAGTGCGCCGCCGGCGAGCATGATCAGCACGAGGTCCAGCGAGAGCATCTCGATCGCGGCGAGCAGCAGCGCGCCTCCGACCCACCACAGCCAGGAGTCCATGGACCTCTCCCCTCGTCGTCCCCCCACGGGGGCATGTGGTGCCGGACGAGCCCTCAGGGAAGAGACGCCCCCGCCACCAGGTTTTGCACAGACTTTACCAAGCCTGAGACGACGCGGGAAGCCGTTTCAGCGACCGGCGGGTCGCGCCGCGCGGGCCAGCCAACGGCCCCCGCCGTGGGCGACCATGAGGGGCGTCCCGAACGCCTGCGAGAGGTTGTCCGCGGTGAGCACCTCCTGGATCGGACCCGCGGCCTGGATGCCTCCGCGCTTCATGAGCATGAGGTGCGTGAACCCCGGCGGGATCTCCTCGACGTGGTGCGTCACGAGCACCAGGACCGGCGACGCCGGGTCGGCCGCGAGCTCGGCGAGCGCCCCGACGAGCTCCTCGCGGCCCGCGAGGTCCAGGCCCGCCGCGGGCTCGTCGAGCAGCAGGATCTCCGGGTCGGTCATGAGGGCACGGGCGATCTGCACGCGCTTGCGCTCGCCCTCCGAGAGGGTCCCGTAGTAGCGGTCCGACAGGTCGGCGACGTCGAACGCCGCGAGCAGGTCCTTGGCCCGCTGCTCGTCGAACTCCTCGTACGTCTCCTGCCAGCGGCCGGTCACGCCGTACGCCGCCGTGAGCACGACGTCGCGCACGGTCTCGCTGCCCGGGATGCGATCGGCGAGGGCCGCGGACGCGAAGCCGATCCGCGGGCGCAGCTCGAAGACGTCGACGCGGCCCAGCCGCTCGCCCAGGAGCTCGGCCGTGCCGGCCGTGGGGTGCGAGCGCGCGGCGAGGATCTGCAGCATGGTCGTCTTGCCGGCACCGTTCGGGCCGAGGACGACCCAGCGCTCGCCCTCGTTCACCTGCCAGTCCACGGCGTCGAGGATGGTGGTGGTACCGCGTCGAACGGTGACGCCCTGCAGGTCGAGAACCGCGCTCATGAGGCCCGACCCTACCCGAGCCGCGCGCCGCGACCGGCCCGCGACCCGGCCTGCGACGACGGCGCCGGGACGTCTACTGTGAGGGCCGTGGAGACCGACCCGACCGCGCTGCCCCGCAGCGTCGTTCTGGCGCTCTGGCTCGCCACCACCGGCGCCGCCCCCGGCGTCGTCGTGCGCAGCGTGCAGGGCGACGACGAGCCGCACGGCGTCGTGGGGATGCCGGGGCGGGAGGACGACGCCGACCTGCGCGCCCTGGTGACCGCCTGGCTCGCCGGGCCCCGCGAGGTCTGTGCCCTGCTGCCCGCGCCCGGCGACCTCGGCGGCACGCCCGCCGCGGTCAGC
This sequence comes from Isoptericola sp. NPDC056618, assembly GCF_042792715.1. Classification (NCBI taxonomy): domain Bacteria; kingdom Bacillati; phylum Actinomycetota; class Actinomycetes; order Micrococcales; family Promicromonosporaceae; genus Isoptericola; species Isoptericola sp. NPDC056618. The sequence goes on from NZ_JBHTVZ010000005.1 coordinate 149,239, forward strand.
GCCGAGGCCACCGACGCCGGCGAGTGCGTGATGATCACCACCCCGGCCGGGTCGTGGGCCGCGGTCCCGGCCGTCACGGCGTTCGGCAGCGCGCTGGAGCCGGGCCACCTCGTGGTCTGGCAGGTGCGGCCCGTGCCCGCCTGGTCGACCCACGTCGCCGGGACCCTCGGTTCGCTCGCCGACGCCGAGCAGGAGCTGCGCACCAGCCTCGTCACCGCGACCGACGCCCTCGACGCCCTCGACGTCGCCCGGTGGCGCGACGACGCCGCGGACGCCATCGAGCGGCTGCGCGGCGGCAGCACGGACGGCTGGCCCGTGCCCGCGCTGGACGGCCGCCGGGCCCGGGTGCTGCAGCTCGCCACCCGGCTGCTCGCGATCGTCGACCTCGCGACCGTCGACGACGGCGGCGCCGTGAACCTCTGGCAGTCGGACCAGCGGTCCACCGCCCTGCGCGAGGTGGAGCGCACCGCCCGGCACGCCCTCAGCGCCGCCACCTACGCCGCGGTCCGCTGACGGTCCGACGGCGCGCGTGGCGCCCGGTCAGCCCGCGAGGACCGACCGGTAGACGTCGAGGGTGCGCTCGGCCACGGCCTCCCAGGAGAACAGCTCCTCGGCGCGGCGCCGGCCGGCCTCCCCCATCGCCGTCGCACGCGCGGGGTCGGCGAGCACCCGCTCGAGCGCGGCCGCCAGGTCCGCCACGAACCGCTCCGGGTCCAGCGGCGTGCCCGTGCCGTCGTCGGCCTGCTCGATCGGCACGAGCGCTCCCGTGACGCCGTCGTCCACCACCTCGGGGATGCCGCCGGTCGCGGTGCCGACCACGGGCAGGCCGACGGCCATCGCCTCGAGGTTGACGATCCCGAGCGGCTCGTACACCGACGGGCAGACGAAGACGGTGCTCGCCGCGAGCACGGCGACCAGGTCGGGGCGGGGCAGCATCTGCTCGATCCACACCACCCCGGCCTCGGCACCGGAGCCGCCGGGGCCGGCGACCTGCGCCGCGCCCGTGCCGCCGCGGGCGCGGCGCAGGTCGGCGACGAGCCCGCGCACCTCCGCCATGAGCTCCTCGGTGTCGGGGGCGCCCGCGCACAGCACGACCTGCACCTCCCGCGGCAGCCGCGCCGCGGCGCGCAGCAGGTACGGCAGGCCCTTCTGCCGCGTGATGCGGCCGACGAACACGACGGCCGGGCGCTCGGGGTCGATGCCGAGCTCGCGGACGACCCGCTCGGCCGTCGGGTCGCCGTCCGCCGGGCGCCGCCAGCCCGCGAGGTCGATGCCGTTGTGCACGACGTGCACGCGCTCGGGATCGAGCTCCGGGTAGACCCGGAGGATGTCGGCGCCCATCCCGGCGGACACCGCGATCACGCCCGCGGCGCCCAGGTAGGCGGTGCGCTCCGCCCACGACGACAGGGCGTACCCGCCGCCGAGCTGCTCCGCCTTCCAGGGCCGCAGCGGCTCGAGCGAGTGCGCCGTCACGACGTGCGGCACCCCGTGCAGCAGGCCGCCGACGTGCCCGGCGAGGTTGGCGTACCAGGTGTGCGAGTGCAGGACGTCGGCTCCCCCGACGTCCTGCGCCATCGCCAGGTCCACGCCGAACGTGCCGAGGGCGGGGTTGGCGGCGGCGAGCTCGGCCGGCACGCCGTACCCGGTGACGCCCGCCTCGGCGTCGTCGCCGGCGCGCGGCCCGTCGAAGCAGCGCACCCGCACGTCGGCGTGCCGGCGCAGCACCGCCGACAGCTCCGCCACGTGCACCCCGGCGCCGCCGTAGACGTGCGGCGGGTACTCGCGGGTCAGCAGGTCGACCCGGAACGGGCCGCGTGCGGGACTGCTGGAGAGGGTGCTTGCTGGGCTGCTGGCTGGCGTGCTCACGCGGCCAACCTAGCGGGGTCGGCGGGTCGCGGGCGCGGCGGCCTGCGACGCCCTAGGGTCGTGGCATGGCGTCGACCCAGCCCCGCGTGCTCGCGATCGTCCTCGCCGGCGGCGAGGGCAAACGCCTCATGCCGCTCACCGCGCACCGTGCCAAGCCGGCGGTCCCCTTCGGGGGCATCTACCGGCTCGTCGACTTCGCGCTGTCCAACATCATCAACTCGCACTACCTGCACGTCATCGTGCTGACCCAGTACAAGTCGCACTCGCTGGACCGGCACATCTCGAAGACGTGGCGCATGTCGTCGCTGCTCGGCAACTACGTGTCGTCGGTGCCCGCGCAGCAGCGGGTCGGCAAGCACTGGTACCTCGGGTCGGCGGACGCCATCTACCAGTGCCTCAACATCATCGACGACGAGCGGCCCGACATCGTCGTCGTGGTCGGCGCGGACCACGTGTACCGCATGGACTTCTCGCAGATGGTGGAGGCGCACGTCTCCTCGGGCGCCCGCGCCACGGTGGCCGCCATCCGGCAGCCGATCGCGATGGCCGACCAGTTCGGCGTCATCGAGGTGGACCGCGAGGACCCGACGCGGATCAGCGAGTTCCTGGAGAAGCCGGAGAGCCCGGTGGGGCTGCCCGACTCCCCCACCGAGGTGCTCGCGTCGATGGGCAACTACGTGTTCGACGCCGACGCGCTCGTCGAGGCCGTCACGAAGGACTCGGCCGACCCGGACTCCCGGCACGACATGGGCGGCGACATCATCCCCGCGTTCGTCGCCGAGGGCACCGCCGGCGTGTACGACTTCATCCGCAACGAGATCCCCGGCTCCACCGACCGCGACCGCGACTACTGGCGCGACGTCGGCACCATCGACGCCTACTTCGAGGCCAACACGGACCTCATCGCGGTGCAGCCCGTGTTCAACCTGTACAACGAGGACTGGCCGCTGCTCACCGGGTACACCGGACTGCCGCCCGCCAAGTTCGTGCACGCCGGGCCGGGGCGCCTGGGCCACGCCGCCGACTCGATCGTCTCGCCTGGTGTCCTCATCTCCGGCGCGACCGTGGCAGGGTCCATCCTGTCCCCGGGCGCGCACCTGCACTCGTGGGCCACCGTCACGGACGCCGTCGTGATGGACAACGTCCAGGTGGAGCGGCACGCCCAGGTCCACCGCGCCATCCTCGACAAGAACGTGGTGGTGAGCGAACGGGCCCGCGTCGGCGTCGACCACGACGAGGACCGGGCCCGCGGCTTCACCGTCTCGGAGTCGGGGATCACCGTCGTCCCGAAGGGCACCGTCGTTGCTTGACCCCGCTCCCCGTACCGCCACCGCCCCCGCCAGTTCCGCGGACGGCGGCGCCGAGGCGCCGCGCCGCCGGCTCGTCGTCACCGACGTCGACTCCACGTTCATCACCGCCGAGGTGATCGAGCTGCTCGCCGACCACGCCGGCACCCGCGCCCAGGTCGCCGAGGTGACGGAGCGCGCGATGCGCGGCGAGCTCGACTTCGCCGGCTCCCTGCGCGAGCGCGTCGCCACGCTGCGCGGGGTGCCCGTCGAGGCCCTCACCGCGGTGCGCGAGGCCGTCGTGCTGACCCCCGGCGCCGCCGACCTCGTGAGCGAGGTGCACCGCCGCGGCTGGGAGTTCGGGCTCGTGTCCGGCGGCTTCGCCGAGATCCTCGGCCCGATCGCCGACGCGCTCGGCATCGGCCGCTGGCGCGCCAACCGCCTCGAGGTGGCCGACGGCGTGCTCACCGGCCGCACCGTCGGACCGGTCGTCGACCGTGCCGACAAGGCCGCCACGCTGCGCCGCTGGGCCGCCGAGTGCGGGCTCGAGATGGTCGACACGGTCGCCGTCGGGGACGGCGCCAACGACCTCGACATGATCGACGCCGCGGGCATCGGCATCGCCTTCGCGGCCAAGCCGCTCGTGCGCGCGCAGGCGCCGTTCAGCGTGGACGGCCCCCGGCTCGACGACGTGCTCGGCGTCATCGACGCCGTCGACGCCGCGGCGGGCCGCGGGCCCGGCAGCATCCGCCCCTGAGCCGACGGTCCTGACCGCACCGGCCCGAGCGCGCAGCCGTAGCGCGAAACCCCTGGCAGGGGCCAGGATCGGACCATGGCGACGACGGTCGAGACCAACGCGCTCAACACCATCGACGAGTCCGAGCGGCACGGGAGGCCGCGGGACCTGTTCTGGCCGTGGTTCGCGGCCAACGTGTCCGTGCTGGGCCTGGGCTACGGCGCGTACCTGCTGGCGTTCGGCGTGTCCTTCTGGCAGGCCGTGGTCGTGGGTTCGGTCGGCATCGTGGCGTCGTTCCTGGCCTGCGGGTTCATCTCCCTCGCCGGCCGGCGCGGGTCGGCGCCCACGATGGTGCTGAGCCGGGCGGCGTTCGGCGTGGACGGCAACCGGCTGCCGTCGCTGCTGTCCTGGATCCTCACCGTGGGCTGGGAGACGGTGCTGGTCGCCCTCGCGACGCTCGCCACCTCGACCGTGCTCGGCACGCTCGGCTGGGGCGGTGGCACCGTGACGCAGGTCGTGACGCTCGCCGTCGTGGCCCTGGTCGTGGTGGCCGCGGGGATCTTCGGGTTCCAGCTCGTGATGAAGCTGCAGCAGGTCATCACCGTGCTGACGGCCGTGCTCACGGTGGTCTACGTCGTGCTCGTCGCGGGCCACGTGGACTGGGCGACCGTCGCGGCCATCCCGCCCGGGCAGGCGCCGCAGGTCATCGGCGGGCTCGTCTTCATGATGACCGGCTTCGGCCTCGGCTGGGTGAACATGGCGGCCGACTACTCGCGCTACCTGCCGCGCACGGCGTCCGGGCCGGGCGTCGTCGGCTGGACGACGTTCGGCGCCTCCCTCCCACCGGTGCTGCTGCTCGTCGCCGGGATGCTGCTCGCAGGCTCCGACCCCGCCCTCGCCGACGCGATCGGCGCCGACCCGATCGGCGCCCTGGCCGTGCTGCTGCCGGAGTGGTTCCTCATCCCCTTCATGGTCGTGGCCCTGGCCGGGCTGATCGGCGGCGCGGCGCTCGACATCTACTCCTCGGGCCTCGCCCTGCTGTCGCTGGGGCTGCCCGCCCCGCGCTGGGTGGCGGCCGCGATCGACGGCGTCCTCATGGTGCTCGGCGCCACCTACGTCGTCTTCGTCGCCGACGACTTCTTCGGCCCGTTCCAGGGCTTCCTCATCACGCTCGGTGTGCCGATCGCCGCCTGGTGCGGCGTGCTGCTCGCCGACATCGCGCTGCGCCGCAAGGACTACGCCGACGACGAGCTCGCGGACCGGCGGGGGCGGTACGGCAGCGTGCGGTGGACGGCGGTGCTGCTCGTCGTGGCGGGCACCGTCATCGGCTGGGGCCTCGTCACCAACACGTACGCCGGGTGGCTGTCGTGGCAGGGCTACCTGCTGGGGCCGCTCGGCCTCGGCGGCCGCGACGGCCAGTGGGCGGGTGCGAACCTCGGCGTGCTCGTGGCCCTCGCGCTCGGGCTGCTGGGCACGTTCGTCCTCTCGGCGCGCGCGGTGCGGCGGCAGGAGTCGGCGCAGGGGTCGGCGTGAGCGCCGCGCTCGTCGTGGTCGACATGCAGGTGGTCTTCGCCCGGCCGGGCAGCCCGTGGGCCGCGCCGGGCTTCGACGCCGCGGCCGCGAATCTGCGACGGCTGCTGCCGGCCTTCGCCGGCCGGACGGTGTGGACCCGGTACGTGGCGCCCCGCGCGCCGCAGGGCGCGTGGCGGGAGTACTTCGCGCAGTGGCCGTTCGCCCTCGTGCCGCCCGACGACCCGCTGTACGGCTTCGCGGACGGCCTGGACCCCGCCGGCGCGCCGGTCGTCACCGCCACGACGTTCGGCAAGTGGGGGCCGGAGCTCGACGCGGCCACCGGGCACGCGGACGAGCTGGTGGTGGCCGGCGTCTCGACCGACTGCTGCGTGCTGTCCACGGTGCTGCCCGCCGCGGACGCCGGGCGGCGGGTGCGGGTGGTGGCCGACGCGTGCGCCGGGGCGAGCGACGCCGACCACGCGCGGGCGCTCGACGCGATGCGGCTCTACGCGCCGCTGGTCGAGGTCACGACCGTCGACGAGGTGCTCGGCGGGCTGCCCGACGAGGGTCGCGGCACGACCTGACGGTTCAGGAGGGGCGGCCGACGTGCACGAGGCGGGCGCCGTCGCGGCCCCACTCGGCCCACGGCTCCGCGGACTCCAGCACCGCGTAGGTGGCGGTCGGCACGCCCACGCGTACCTGCGCGACGGCCGCGGCGTCCGAGCCGTCGCCCGCGAGGTACGCCGCCGTCGCCGCCATCGTCGGCTCGTGCCCGACGACGAGCACGGTGCGCGCCGACGCCTCGACCACCCGCAGGAGGCCGAGGACGTCGCGCACGCTCGCCTCGTAGAGCTCGTCGCGCACGTCGAGCGCGGTGTCGGCGGAGCCGTCGAGGTGCGAGGAGGCCAGGTCCCAGGTCTGCCGGGTGCGCAGCGCGGAGGACACCAGCGCGAGCTGCGGCCGCAGGCCCGCCGCGGTGAGCGCCATGCCGACGCGGCTCGCCTGCTTGCGACCGTTCAGCGCCAGCGGGCGGCGGTCGTCGGGGATCACGCCCTTGCCGGGCTCGGCCTTGGCGTGCCGCAACAGCACGAGGCGCCAGGTCGGCGCGTCGCCCTCGGCCTGCGTTACCGCTCTCATGCGCTCCGTCTCACAGGTCGTCCCAGGGGCCCGTGCCGGGCCCCCGACCCGTCACTGACCCATCGCGTGCACACCGCCGTCGACGTGGACGATCTCCCCGGTCGTGGCGGGGAACCAGTCCGAGAGAAGTGCCACGACGGCGCGCGCAGCCGGCTCCGCCGTCGTCTGGTCCCAACCCAGCGGGGCCCGCTGCGGCCAGGCGTCCTCCATGGTCGCGAAACCCGGGATGGACTTCGCGGCCGTGGTGCGGATGGGCCCGGCGGAGACGAGGTTACACCGGATGCCGTGGGGCCCGAGGTCGCGGGCCAGGTACCGGTTGGCGGACTCCAGGCCCGCCTTGGCGACGCCCATCCAGTCGTAGACCGGCCAGGCGAAGGAGGCGTCGAACGTGAGCCCCACGTAGGCGCCACCGGACATCAGCGGGCGGGCCGCCTCGATGAGCGACTTGTACGAGTACGTCGAGACCTGCAGGGCCGTCGCGACGTCGCCCCACTCGGCCGAGAGGAAGTTGCCGCCCATCACGGTCTGCGGGGCGAAGCCGATGGAGTGCACGACGCCGTCGAGGCCGTCCACGTGCTCCTTGACGCGCTCGGGGAGGGCCGCGAGATCCTCCTCGCTGGTGACGTCCAGCTCCACCACGGGCGCCGTGACCGGCAGCCGCTTCGCGAACGCCTGCGTGAGCTTCATCTGGCGGCCGAAGGAGGTGAGCACCACCTCGGCGCCCTCCTCCTGGGCGAGGCGGGCCGCGTGGAACGCGATGGAGCTGTCCGTGAGGACGCCGGTGACGAGGAGCTTCTTGCCGTCGAGCAGAGCCATGATGACCTTCCGGTTGTGCGGGGGTGAGGAAGCGAGGGGGCAGGGCCAGGGCTGGTCAGTGACCCATGCCGAGGCCGCCGTCGACCGGGACGACCGCGCCGGAGACGTACGCCGCGGCGTCGGAGGCGAGGAACTCCACGACGCCGGCGACCTCGTCGGTCGAGGCGAAGCGGCCCGCGGGGATGGACGCCTTGTACTGCTTCTGGGTGGCCTCGGGCAGCGCCGCGGTCATGTCGGTCTCGACGAAGCCCGGCGCGACGACGTTCGCGGTGATGCCACGACCGCCGAGCTCCCGGGTGATCGACCGGGCCATGCCGACGAGCGCGGCCTTGGACGACGAGTAGTTCACCTGGCCGGGGCCGCCGTAGAGGCCCACGACCGAGCCGACGAGCACGATGCGGCCCTTGCGCGCGCGGATCATCCCCTTGGAGGCGCGACGCACGCAGCGGAAGGTGCCGGTGAGGTTGACGTCGAGCACGGTCTCGAACTCCTCGTCGCTCATGCGCATGAGGAGCTGGTCGCGCGTGACGCCGGCGTTCGCGACGAGCACCTCGACCGGGCCCAGGTCGGACTCGACGGCCGAGAACGCGGCGTCGACGGCGGCGCTGTCGGTCACGTCCGCGACATAGCCGTGCACCCCGTCCGGCAGGTCGCCGCCGCGGTAGAGCGTGGCGACCGTGTCGCCCGCGGCGACGAAACGCTCGGCGATCGTGCGGCCGATGCCGCGCGCCGCACCGGTCACGACGACGACCCGTCCGGCGGGCGCGGCGGGCTGGGGGGCGGGGGCGTCGGTCACGGGTTCTCCTCGGCTGTCGTGCTCGTGGTCGGGGCGGTGCGGCGGGCGGTCGGGCACGGCCGACGCCCTGGTGACGCTACCCCGAGCGAGCGGCCACGCAGGGTCGCGGCGCGTCACACGTCCTCGCGACGCTTTGTCGGATCCCTACAAGGCGAGGCGATCGGCGGAGGGGTCCATGGGCCTCCGCGCGCCGTCCTAGACTGGCCGGGTGAGCAACGCCCGCGCGACCTCTCCCGGTCCGCGCCCCTCCGGAGGCCGCCGCCACGGTGCTGACCAGGGCGCCGAGGTCCCCTCGATCACCAGCGCCCCCGAGCCGCTGGAGGAGGACCAGGCGCGCCGCACGCGGCGCTACCTCGTCCAGATGGGGATCCGGATCGTGTGCTTCCTCGGCGCGGTGCTCGTGGACGTCCTCTGGATCCGGCTGGTGCTGGTGGCCGCCGCGGTCGTCCTGCCCTACTCGGCGGTGCTCTTCGCCAACGCCGGCCGCGACCGCGTCTCCTACGACACCTCGCCGATGGTCGACGTCGCGCCCACCGAGCTGACCGCGTCCGCCCAGGACGACGCCGGCCCGCACCGCCAGGAGGCGTCCGGGCCGGAGACGTTCGACGGCCCGCACCGCGTCGTCGAGCACCAGGACGACCCGGCGGACGAGAACGAGGCCAAGAACGAGAACGAGAACCCCGGAGGGACCCGCTGATGGACGTGCTCGGGACGAACGCCGACCCGGTGGCGGGCGAGCTGGTCTGCTCCGCCAAGGGCTGCCGCGCCGAGGCCGCGTGGGGTCTGCTGTGGAACAACCCGCGGCTGCACACCCCGGAGCGCCGCAAGGTGTGGCTCGCGTGCGACGACCACCGCGAGCACCTCGAGCAGTTCCTCGGTGCGCGCTCGTTCTGGAAGCAGACCGTCCCCGTCGCGGAGCTCGATCGCGCGTGACGACCGACCGTTCCTCGACCGACACGCACCCGACGGGCACCCCCCTGGCGCCGGACGAGCGCCGCTCCCCCGACGCGCCGACGCCCCCGCGCACCCGCCGGCAGTGGATCACGCTCGGCCTGGGCGCCGTGCTCCTGGCCGCCGTGTGCGTCCTGGCGGCCGTGTGGCAGTGGCACCGGTACACCTGGCGCGAGGCGCAGATCGACCTGGTGCAGTCCAACTACGCGGCGGCGCCCGTCCCCCTCGCCGACGTGCTGCCCGAGCCCGGCGCCGTCCTCGACCCGGACGACGAGTGGCGCCCCGCCGTCGCGACCGGCACCTACCGGCCCGAGGACACGGTGCTGCTGCGCAACCGCCCCGTCGGCGGCCAGCCCGGCTTCCACGTGCTGGTGCCGCTCGAGACCACCGGGGCGGACGGGCAGCCGGTCGTCCTCGTCGTCGACCGGGGGTTCGTGCCGCTGGGCGAGGACGCGAGCGCGCCGTCCTCCGTGCCCGACCCGCCGGCCGGCGAGGTCGAGGTGACGATGACGATGCGGCCCGACGAGCCCGCCTCCGACCGGGGCACCCCGGCGGGGCAGGTGCAGGCGATCCACACCGATCAGGTGCTCGCCGCGGGCCCGGACGGCGCCGCGTGGGCCGACGGCGCCACCGTGGGCGGGTACGGACAGCTGCGCTCCGAGGACCCGGCCGCCGCGACGACGCCGGGGGCCCTCCCCGAACCGGACACCGACCCGGGGTCGCACCTCAGCTACACGGTGCAGTGGTGCATCTTCGCGCTCGGCGCGCTGGGCGGCTACGTCGTGCTGTGGCGCCGCGAGACCCGGCCGGTGCACGTGACGGCGGGCGACCTCCTCGCCGCCGGCGACGGCCCGGACCCCCTGGACGGGACCGGGGGGCCGGGCGCCGCCGTGCGCCCCCAGCGCCCCCGCCGGCGGAAGGTCGACGAGGACTACGAGGACGCGCTGCTGGACGCCGCCGAGAGGCCGCGGGCCGACGCCGACACGCCCGCCGACGGGCGTCAGGCCAGCGACACCAGCTCGGCGTAGTCCGCGGACCACAGGTCCTCGTCGCCGTCGGGCAGCAGCAGCACCCGCTCCGGGTTGAGCGCCTCCACGGCGCCGTCGTCGTGGGTGACCATCACGACGGCGCCCTCGTAGGTGTCGAGCGCCCCGAGGATCTCGGCGCGCGACGCCGGGTCGAGGTTGTTGGTGGGCTCGTCGAGCAGCAGCACGTTCGCGCTCGAGACGACGAGCGTGGCGAGGGCGAGGCGGGTCTTCTCGCCGCCGGACAAGACGTTCGCCGGCTTCTCCGCGTCGTCGCCGCTGAACAGGAACGAGCCGAGGACCGAGCGCACCTGCGTGTCCGTGAGGTCGGGGGCGGAATGCCGCAGGTTCTCCACGACCGTGGCGTCCAGGTCGAGGGTGTCGTGCTCCTGGGCGTAGTAGCCGATCTTCAGGCCGTGCCCCGGCACGACGCGGCCGGTGTCCGGCTCCTCCACGCCGCCGAGGATGCGCAGCAGCGTCGTCTTCCCGGCGCCGTTGAGCCCGAGGATGACGACGCGCGACCCGCGGTCGATCGCGAGGTCCACGCCGGCGAAGACCTCCTGCGAGCCGTAGCTCTTGGACAGCTCCTCGGCGGTGAGCGGGGTGCGGCCGCACGGCGCGGGCTTCGGGAACCGCAGGTGCGCGACCCTGTCGGCGCGCCGCTCGCCCTCGACGCCGGAGAGCATGCGCTCCGCGCGCTTGATCATGTTCTGCGCGGCGGTGGCCTTGGTCGCCTTGGCGCGCATCTTCTCGGCCTGGGCGACCAGGGCGCCGGCCTTCTTCTCGGCGTTGGCGCGCTCGCGCCGGCGGCGGCGCTCGTCGGTCTCGCGCTGCGCGAGGTAGGCGTCCCAGCCGAGGTTGTACTGGTCCAGCTCGCCGCGGTTGGCGTCCAGGTGGAACACCTTGTTCACCGTGGCGCGCAGGAGGTCGTTGTCGTGGCTGATCACGATGAACCCGCCGCTGTACGCCTTGAGGTAGTCGCGCAGCCAGGCGATCGAGTCGGCGTCGAGGTGGTTGGTCGGCTCGTCGAGGAGCAGCGTGTCGACGCCCGAGAACAGGATCCGCGCCAGCTCGATGCGGCGGCGCTGACCGCCGGACAGCGTGTTCAGCGGCTGGGCCAGGACGCGGTCGTCGAGGCCCAGGTTGCTGGTGATCCGGTGCGCCTCGGACTCCGCCGCGTACCCGCCGGCGGCGAGGAACCGCGCCTCGAGCTTCGGGTAGCGCTCGAGCGCCGCGGCCTGCGTGTCGGCGTCGGCCGAGGCCATGAGGCCCTCGGTCTCGCGCATCTGCGTGACGATGTGGTCCAGCCCGCGCGCGCTGAGCACCCGGTCCATCGCGACGACGTCGAGGTCGCCCGTGCGCGGGTCCTGCGGCAGGTAGCCGATGTCGGTGCCCCGCGTGATCTGCCCGGCCGCGGGGAGCGTCTCGCCCGCGAGCGTCTTGGTGAGCGTCGTCTTGCCCGCACCGTTGCGGCCGACGAGGCCGATGCGGTCGCCCGGGGCGATGCGGAACGTCGCCTCGTGCAGGAGGGTGCGGGCGCCGAAGCGCAGCTCGACGCCGTGGGCGGTGATCAAGGCAGGGGTGTCCTTCGACAGGGGGTGGGAGGCCCCCTGAGTCTAGTGCTCCCGGGGTCCGGCCCACGACGACTTAAGTCACACTCCCGCCGCTCTCGGTAAGGTTCGCGCGTGAACCGCGCCCCTCGCCCGACGACGGCCGTCCTCGCCGTCGTCGTGGTCCTCGCCGGCCTCGCCGGCCGCGCCCTGCTCCCGCACGCGGTCGGCGGGCCGCTCGGGGACGCCCTCTACGCGACGCTCGTCGTGCTGCTCGTCGCGTTCCTCGCCCCGCGCACGCGCCCCGTCGTGGCCGGCGTCGTCGGGCTCGTCGTGTGCGCGGGGATCGAGGCGGCCTGGCTGACCGACGTCGCCGGCCAGGTGGTCGCGCGGTTCCCGCTCACGCGGTATGTGCTCGGCACGGCGTTCACGCCCACCGACCTGGCGTGGTACGCCGCCGGGGCCGTGGTGGGCGCGGCGCTGATCGCCCTGACCCGCCCCCGGCCGCGCGGGGTCGACCTCTCGCTGCGGCACGTGCGCGCCGCGACCGGTGCCCGACGACGGGTCGCGCGCGTCGCGGTCCCCGTGGTGCTGGTCGTCGCGCTCGCCGCGGGCGGCGGCGCCCTGGCCTGGGTGCTGCGTTCCGAGACCCAGGAGCTCTCCGCGCGCGTCGTCGTCGCGCAGGACGCCCTCGACGGTTCCGCCGACCGGGTGGCCGACGCCGGCGTCCGCGACGACCTCGCCGCGACGATCGACGAGGCCCGCGCCCTGCTCGACGCGACACCGGTCCTGGACCGGATGCCCGGCGACGCGCCCGCGCTCGCGACGCGCCTCGACGGCGACGTCGAGGCGGTGGAGGCCTCGCGCCTCGCCTTCGCCCGCACGCAGGCCGCCGACGCGCGCGACGCGCTCGCCCCGGTGGCGCGTCGCGCCGACCGCGTGCTGGCCGCGACCGACGAGCTCGCCGAGAGCGGGCAGGACGCCGGCGAGAGAGTGCGTGCCTCGTCCCGCGACGCGCTCGGCACCGCGGACGAGCTGACCGCCGAGACCCAGGACGACCGGCTCGCCACGGCGTCGTTCACGGAGCTCGAGTCCGCCGCGGCGGACCTCGCCGCGCTGCGCACCGACCTGGCCGACGCGACCACGGACCTCATGACCGCGCAGGACGCCGTCGTCTGCCCCGAGCCGGACCAGGTGTGGTTCCCGGAGGCCGGGAAGATCTCGGCGAAGAAGCTCGCGCCGATCCCGTGGGCGCCGCAGTACTCCGTGCGCGCGGACGTCCTGGACGGGCTGGTGGAGCTCGACGCCGCCTACCGCGCCGAGTTCGGCCAGCACCTGACGGTGAACTCCGCCTACCGCAGCTACGACCAGCAGGTCGAGGTGTACGACCCGGACGACCCGAACCCGCTCGCCGCGCCGCCCGGCTGCTCCAACCACGGCCTGGGCACCGCCGTCGACATCTCCATGGGCCCCGAGGGGTTCGACGGCGCGCGCTACGCCTGGCTCAAGGAGCACGCCGAGGAGCACGGCTGGACCCACCCCGGCTGGGCCGAGCCCGACGGGCGCCTCCCGGAGCCGTGGCACTGGCAGTCGGTCGAGACGCCGACGGAGTACTGAGGAGCGGGGCTCCGGCGTCCCGTCACGCCCCCGGGAGGCGCCGCACGTCGAACGGGACCTCGCGCGCGCCGTCACCGTCGCGCTCGACGCGCAGGACGGGGCGGTCGGGCCGCTCGCTCACGGCCTCGACGGGCGCGCCGTCGACGAACCGCAGGGCGGCGTACTCGTCCACCGCGTACCCCTCCGCGAGCGCCCCGGAGGCCACCCAGCCGAGGTACGCCTCCCGACGGTCCGCCTCGCCCAGGTAGTGCGGGCACGCGCTGCCCGGCACGAGCCCCAGGCCGTCGTCCAGCGGGGCGAGCGGGCCGAACGAGTCGGTCGACGAGGACTCGAACCAGCAGTTCATGCCCGCGCTGATGCCCGCGAGGACCGTCCCCTGCGCCGCGGCCCGGGCGAGCAGGTCGGGCAGGCCGTGCCGCCGCCACACGACCAGCAGGTTCGCCGTCGAGCCGCCGCCCACGTACACGACGTCCTGCTCGAGCAGCATCTCCGGGTCGGCGTAGCCCCACGGCTCGTGGCAGAAGAGCGACAGCACCGACGTCCGGGCCCGCCCGGCGAACGCCTCCTCGAAGCGGTGCGCGTACCCGCCGTCGTCGCCGCTCGCGGTCGGCACGAAGCACACCCTCGGGGTGTCCTTGCCGGTGAGGTCGAGCAGGTGGTCGTCGATCGCGGAGGAGCCGTCGTCCGACATCGAGAATCCGCCGCCACCGAGGGCGAGCACCGTACCGGTCATCGTCGCGATCATGCCCGCACCCTACGGAGCGGGCGGCGGCACGGCCCGTCGTTTTCCGCGCGGCCGCTTCCCGCGCGATCACCCGGGCCCCGGCCTAGCGTGGGGCCCGTGACCTTCAACGAGGGCGGCGAGTTCGAGGGTGGCCGGGTCCGCAAGGGCGCGGGCGGGCGCCGCGGTGCGGTCGTCGGCGGCGGCATCGGCGCCATCGTCGTCGCGCTGCTGGCCGTGTTCCTCGGCGGCGGCGACCTGGGCCAGCTCACCGGTGCCCTCGGCGGCGCCGTCCAGGACGCCGGGGCGCCCGCGGGCGACGGGCAGGAGCAGTACGTCGAGGCGTGCACGGCCGAGCAGGCGAACACCGACCGCGAGTGCCGGCTGTCGGCCACCGTGCAGTCGCTCGACGCCTACTGGGAGCGCGTGCTGCCGCAGCAGGCCGGCGTGGAGTACGCGCTGCCGCCGGTGGAGAGCTTCTCCGGGTCGACGACGACGGGGTGCGGCTCCGCGACCAGCGCGACGGGACCGTTCTACTGCCCGCCGGGCCAGACGGTGTACGTCGACGTCTCGTTCTTCGACCAGCTGAGCTCCCAGTTCGGCGCCGAGGGCGGGCCGCTCGCCGAGGAGTACGTCGTGGCGCACGAGGTGGGCCACCACGTCGAGCAGCTCACCGGCGCGATGGACGCCGCCGACCGGCGCGGCAGCGGGCCCGAGTCCGACTCCGTGCGCATCGAGCTCATGGCCGACTGCCTCGCCGGCATGTGGGCGGGCTCCGCCGCGACCGAGGTCGACCCCGACACCGGCGTGACGTTCCTCGACCCGGTCTCCCCCGCCGAGCTGCGGCAGGCGCTGGACGCGGCCGCGGCCGTCGGCGACGACCGCATCCAGCAGCGGGCCACGGGTCAGGTGAGCCCGGAGGGCTTCACCCACGGCACCTCCGAGCAGCGGGTGCGGTGGTTCACCGTCGGCTACGAGGGCGGCACCCTGGACGACTGCGACACCCTGGCCGCGCGTGCTCTCTGACGCTCGACCCGGCCGCGCCGGGCGCTCCCGGCTGCATCGACGCAGACGGGCCCCTACGATCCGAGCATGGGTGACGCGCCACGGCTGCACACGATCCTGGTGACCGGAGCGGCGGGGCCCGCGGGCAGGGCGCTCGGCCCTCAGCTCGCACGCCGCGCCGACGCGGACCTCCGACGGGTGGTGGGGGTCGACCTGGCGCCGACCGCGGGCACCGGCTACGACGTGGTCGAAGCCGTGCCCGCGGCAGCCGACCCCGCCTACGACGCGGCGACTCTCGACCTGCTGCGCCGTCACCGTCCCCGTCTTGTCGTGCCCACCGTCTCCGACGAGCTGCCGCGGCTCGCGGTGCTCGCGGCGGCGGCCGGGCTCGGGACGACGGTCGTGCTCTCGGCGCCGGGTCCCACTGCCGTCGCCGCGGACAAGCTCCTCACGATGTGGTCGCTCGAACGGCACGGGGTCTCCGTCCCCCGGCACCTGCCCGCCGACGCGCTGGGCTCGGCGGCCGAGGCCTTGGCCTGGGCCGACGGACCGGTCGTCGTCAAGCCGCGCGTCGCCCGCGGCGGGCGGGGCGTGCACGTGGTGGAGGACCCGGACGACCCGGTCTGGGCGAGCACGGACGCGTCCTGGGTGGTGCAGGCCTTCGCCCCTGGGGCCGAGTACAGCCCCCAGGTGTACCGCTCGCCCGCCGACGGACGCTGCGTCGTCGTCGTGCTCGAGAAGACGGGCCGCAAGGAGGGTCGCGTGGGCAACGCCACCGCGGTGGAACGGCTGCCCACCGGGACGGCGGACGACGTCGCGAAGCTCGCCGCCCGCACCGCGGAGGCGCTCGACCTCGTCGGCCCGCTCGACATGGACGTCCGGCTCCTCGCGGACGGCACGCCCGTGGTCCTCGAGGTCAACGCCCGGTTCGGCGCCGTCTCGGCGGCCGCACCGGAGGTGCTCGACGCGGTCCTCGACGAGTGGCCCTCGACGAGCGATCGGGTGGCGCCGTGACGTCCGTCCTCGCCGCGCTCGTCCTGGTGCTCGCGCTCTCGCTGCTGGTGGTCGGGCTGGTCCGCCTCGCGTTCGTGCCCGCCGCTCTCGTGTTCGAGGCCCGGCGCCGGCGCGACGACCCCGGCCCGGCCGGTTGCGGCCCGATGTTCCCCGAGACGCCCATGGTGAGCGTCGTCGTGCCGGCGTACGAGGAATCCGTGGTGATCGAGAACTGCGTGCGCTCCGTGCTGCGCAGCGAGCACCCCTCGCTCGAGATCGTGTGCGTCGACGACGGCTCGTCCGACGACACGTTCGCGCGCATGGAACGGCTCGCGGCGGAGCACCCCCAGGTGCGAGCCCTGCGCCAGGACAACGCCGGCAAGGGAGCGGCGCTCAACACAGGGATCGCGGCGGCGCGGGGCGACGTCCTGGTCCTCGTCGACGCGGACGGCCTGTTCCGGCCGGACACGGTGACGCGGCTGCTGCGCGGGTTCCGCGACGATCGGGTCGGCGCCGTGTGCGGGAACGACCGGCCCGTCAACCTCGACCGCGTCCTCACCCGGCTGCTGTCCCTCATCAGCCACGTGGGGACGGGGCTCATGCGCCGTGCGCTCGACGTCCTGGGGTGCCTGCCGATCGTGTCGGGGAACATCGGCGCGTTCCGGCGGGACGTGCTCGACCGCGTCGGCGCGCTGCACACCGACACCCTCGGCGAGGACCTCGAGCTGACATGGCGCGTCGCGCGGGCGGGCTATCGGGTGACGTTCGCGCCCGACGCCCTCGTCTACGCCGAGTCCCCGTCGACCCTGCGCGGCCTGTGGCGCCAGCGCGTGCGGTGGGCCCGCGGCCTGCTCCAGGTGACCTCCATGCACCGCTCGATGGTCGGCAACCCGCGCTACGGCGCGTTCGGCGTGTACCTGCTGTACAACACCGCGGCCCAGGTCGTCGCACCGTTCGTGCAGGTGCTGGCCATGATCGCGCTCGCGGTCCTCGTGCTCGTCGACGGGCCCTCGTGGGTGCCGTCGTCCTGGTGGGGATGGGTGCTCCTGCTCGGCCTCCCGCTGTCGCTCGCACTGCTGCTGCTCGCGGTCCTCCTGGACCGGGCACCCGGGGACCTCCGGCAGCTGTGGACCCTCCCGTTGTGGCCCGTCTACTCGCTGATGATGACCTTCGTCGTGCTCGACGCCGCGCGACTGGAGCTCGGGAACGCGGAGAACCGATGGAACAAGCTGGACCGGAGCGGGACGGTGTCGGTGCGCGGGCTCGTCGACGACGATGGCCCTGGCTCCTGACCGTCGCCGCCACGCTCGGCGTCGCCGTCGGAGCCGCCGTGCTCCTCGCGCGACCGTGGGAGGACGTGCCGCCGACCATGCGGCCCACCGTCGCCCCCGAGCAGGAGCGCTCCGTCAGCGTCGACTTCGGCATCGTGACCGACCCCGACACGGACTGGGCCGCGATCGACCGGCACCTCGACGCCGCGGGTGCCAACGGCGTCGACCTCAACGCGGGACGGGTCGAGTTCACGGCGTTCGACTGGCCCGCCCACCCGGAGGTCGCGGCCGAGCCCGGCAGCGACCACCTGTCGCGCGCTGCCCGCGCGCTGCAGCGGACCGCCGACGGCACGCCGCGCGAGATCGGGCTCATCGTCGACGCCTACGTCCCCGAGTGGATCAAGTCCGACCCGTCGATCGCCGGGGTCTCGGCCAAGGGCACCCGCTCCCCCTACCGCGCGTCGGCCTCCGAGCTCGCCACGGGCGAGGTGGGCGACCGGCTCGTCGAGTACGTCACCGCTCTCGGTGAGCGCTACAACCCCAGCCGGATCGCCGTCACCGAGCTCTTCCTCAACTTCTACAGCTTCGGCGACGACGACCTCGCCCTCTACCGCGAGATGACGGGCGCCGACGACTGGCCGCGGGACGCCGACGGCGAGATCGACGAGGACGACCCCGAGCTCGGCACCTGGCGGTCGGAGGTGCTGGCCGGGCTGCTGGCCCGGATGCGCGCCGGTCTCGACGGCGTGCGCGACGGCCAGGGCGAGCAGATCGAGCTCGCGATGGACGTCCGTGTCGGCTGGGACGACCCTGCCGCCGGTGCGCCCGCGAGCGGGCACGACTACGAGATCCTCCTGCGGTCCGCCGACCGCCTGATCGTCTGGGCGTACGTCGGGGCCAGGGCACGCACTCCCGCGGACGTCGAGCGGGTCACGGCGTCGCTGCAGTCGGCGGGCTTCGACATGTCCCGCTTCACGGTCTCCGTCGGTCTGTGGGCGGCGTCGGCGGACGCCGACCCGCCCCAGGCGATCTCGCCGGAGCGCATGGCCGCGACGCTCCGGGCCGCGACCACCCACGGGGTCCGGGACGCGAACGTCACGCCGCTCTCGCACCTGTCCCCGGCGCACTGGGCGACGTTGGCCCGGGTCTGGGGCGGCGCCGGGCCTAGCGCGTCGGCAGGTCCGGGAGGGTGACGTCCACCTCGGTCCCCTGACCCGGCACGCTGCGGATCGACATCACGCCGCCGTGGTCGTGGACGACGCGGTCGACGAGCGCGAGCCCGAGGCCGGCGCCGCGCACGCGTCGCCGTCGGGTGTTGCGGGTGCGGTAGAACCTCTGGGTGACGCGGTCGATCTCGTCGGCCGGGATGCCGATCCCCGCGTCCGCCACGAGCAGGCGCGCCAGATGCGACCCGGTGGGCGTCGCCCCGCTCGTCACGGAGACCTTGACCCGGGAGCCCCGGTCGCTGTACTTCACCGCGTTGCTGAGCAGGTTCTCGACCACGTGGCCCAGACGATGGGGGTCGGAGACGAGCGGGACCACGGCGTCTCCCTCGACCACCACCTCGATCCCGGCGGCCTCGGCCGCCGGGCGCTCGTTCTCGACGGCGTCACGGACGACCTGGGCGACGTCCAGGTCGTGCCCCTCGAGCACCTGACGACCCGCGACGATCTGGGCGCTGGTCAGCAGGTCGTCGATGAGGGCGCTCAGCCGTCGTGCGTTGCGCTCGACGACCCCCAGGTACTGCCGCTGCTCGTCGTCCAGCCGGTCCTCCTCGAGCCGCAGCAGGTCCACGTACCCCAGGATCGACCCGAGCGGGGTCCGCAGCTCGTGGCTCACGAGCCCGACGAACTCGTCCTGGATGCGCTCCTCCTCGTGGCGGGCGGTGACGTCGGTGGCGACGACGAGGAAGCCCGCGGGGAGGTCCGACACGGCCCCGGAGCGTGCGGATCGCTCGGTCACGGTGAGCTCGAGGTACCGGCGCTCCCCGTCGGGGAGCATCACGGGCCACTCGGCGACGTGGGTGGCTCCTGTGACCGCGGCGCCCAGCACGACCCGGTTCGCCGCGACCCTGTCCGGGGCTCGTCCCGTGCCGGGGTCGTCGTCCGCCTCGGCCAGCCGCGCGGCGAGGGCCGCCGGTTCCACGAGCTGCGACACGTCGAGGCCGATCAGGTCCTCCTCGGCGCGCGCGAGCACCCGCAGGGTGCCCGGGCTGACCCAGACGATCCTGCCCGAGACGTCGGTCGCCACGAAGCCCTGCTCCGTCGCGGCGGCCATGATGCCCCGCAGGGCGTCCCGGGACTCGCGCAGGTGCCGCGCCGCGGTAGCGAGCTCGTCGCGCGCACGACCCAGCTCCTGGGCCTGGCCGCGCGCCACCCCCACGAAGCCGTGCGTCCCGACCGCCACCAGGCCGAGCACCAGCAGCACCACCAGCGCGTGCATCGCGGGATGGACCCGCTCGACGGCCGTGACCGGCAGCAGGATCGGGCCGAACAGGACCAGCACCGAGCCGCCCATCGCCAGCACCGGCCCCCAGGCCTCCCGCTGCAGCGCCAGGCTCACGACCGGGAGGAACAGCAGCGCGTCGAAGCTCGCCAGGACCAGGCCGGAGCCGACCTCCAGCGCACCGATCGCCACCATCTGCGTCAGGGGGAGCACGCACCGCCAGCCCGGCGACCACCGGTCCCAGCGCCCGAGGCTGCCCGCCAGCTGCACCGCGACGACCAGGGCCACGGCGAGCGTGAGCCACACCGGGTCCCCGTCGACCCCGCTGATGCGCAGGATCACCAGCACCACGAGGAACGAGACGGAGAGCGGAAGCTGCCGCAGCCCCACGGCGTCGTCGGCGAACCACGCACCCCAGACCCGGTCAGACGTCCGACCGAGACGGTGGACCAGGTCTCGGGTCATCAGGGGCCCGCCCCCGCACCGCCCCGCCGGACGTTCTGGTGCGCGGCGGGGGCCCGCGGGGTCAGCAGCGAGGACAGGTCGACCGGGGCGCCCGAGTCCTGCCCGTCCACGGCGGGCGTCGCACGCACGGCCGACGACCGGGCGAGCGTCTCGCTGGCCCGGACCGTCTCCAGGGGCTCGACCTCGCGCGCCGGGCTGAAGCGCGCCCAGTACCGCGCCGTCGCTCGCACCACGTCCGGCTGCATGTACTCGCGGTGGGCCTGCGACACGTAGGCCGCGAGCATCCGCAGCTTCGCCTCGACGAAGCCGTCGACGTCCACGAACCGGTTCGGGGCGAAGGCCACGGTCGAGGACGGGCTCTGGAAGCACCACAGGCTGGGCACCTGGCGTGCCGCGATCTGCACCGCCCCGTTCACCGCCCTGTGGTCCTGGTGCCGGTCGTTCGCGCTGTGCGTGTACACGCGGTGCGGGTCGACCTCGGCGACGACGTCCTCGATCGCCCCGATCACGCCAGCGGCCGGGTCGATGTGGGTGTCCGGGAAGTCGAGGTGCACCAGACGCGCGCCGACGACGTCCGCCGCCGCGAGCGCCTCCTCGTGCCGTTCCGCGGCCAGACCGCCCACCGAGCCGCCCGAGAGCGTGAGGATCACCAGCTCGTCCCCCGCCGCCCCGTGGGCCGCCAGGGTGGCGCCCACCCCGATCTCGACGTCGTCGGGGTGGGCGCCGACCGCCAGGACCCGTTGCCGCGACGACTCCCGCACCCGGCGGGCGCGCTGCGCGAGCTCGGTGGCCCGTTCCACCACCGTGGACGCCGCGACCGGCTTGACCAGGAAGTCGTCGGCCGCCTCCCGCAGGGCGGCGACGGCGTGCGTCACGGTCGGGAACGCGGTGACGATCATGATCGGCAGGGTGGGGTCGATCGCCCGGACCTCGGGCAGGATGTCCAGCCCGGAGCGTCCCGGGAGCTGGATGTCGCTCACGAGGACGTCGTAGGTCGAGCGCCTCAGCGCGGCCAGCGCCTCCTCGGCGTCGGTGGCGATGTCGACGTGCATGCTCCCGTACCGCGCGAGCGCGATGCGGACGAACTCCGCCGAATCAGGGTCGTCCTCGAGCACCAGCGCACGGAAAGTGTCGTCGGACACCGGCTCTCCCCTCACAGCTCCCGCCTGGTCAGACCGTACGCGCCGTGCGTCGTGGACGCGCGACGACGGGTACGGGCGGTGCTCACCGACCGGCCGCGACGACCTCCCACGGCCCGTGCCTCGACGCGCCGGGCTCCTGGTCGCGGGTCCACCACCGCGCCTCGTACCGCACGCCGTCGTGCTCCACGACGTCGCCGTCGTCGAAGATCCGCGACTCCGTCCACACCGCCGTGCCGTCGCCGGCGCGGACGAGCTCCTGCCACGACCCGGTCGCGGACGCCGCCGGCTCCTGGCCGCGCGTCCACCAGGTGGCGGCGAACTGCCCGCCCTCGTGGAAGACGACGTCGCCGTCGTCGTAGGTCGCCCTCGCGTCCCACGCGGGCGCGGCGTCGCCGGGCACCTTCGCCAGCACCTCGACCTCGCTGACGACCAGGTGCGTGTCCGGGTGCGCCGTCATCACCACGCGCACCGCGTCCGCGCGCACGTCCGCGGGGACCTCGGCCACGAGCGTCCCGTCGTCGGTCGACGCCTCGCCGACGGGCTGCCAGGCACCCTCGACGCGCGCCTCGACGGCGACGTCGGTGGCCCAGCTCCGGTGCGAGCCGTCCCGGTAGAACCGCGTCACGACGCCGGTCACGTCGCGCGCGCCGGGCAGCATCACGGTGAGCGTGTCCTCAGGGTTCTTGGCATCGGAGCGCCAGTTGGACCAGCCCTTGTCGGACGTGTCGCCGTTGATGACGCGCGACGCCGGGTACCCGGGCTCGGTGGACGTGGCGGCCGCCGTGGTGCCGTCGGCCAGCGCGGCGTTCGCCTCGCCCGCCGGGGTGACCAGCACCCGCACCGTGGCGGGCAGCGTGCCGCCCGCGCCGTCGTCGGCGGCGCCGGTCAGCTCGACCACCCCGAGCTCGTCGAACGCGCCCGAGGGCACGTCGTCCCAGGTCACCGGGCGCTGCACCGCGCCGCCCCCGGCGGCGAGCGCGGTCACCGTAGCGGGCAGCCCGACCTCGGCCGCCGCCTCGCCCGCGTAGGCCTCGGCGCGGGCCGGCTTGGTCCGCTCGAGCGTGTCGACCAGCACGGTCGCGGTCGCCTCGACGGTCCCGCCGGCCGGCACCTGCACGGTGCCGCCGACCGAGACCGTGCCGGCCCGCGCCCACGCGTCGTCGCCGGGCAGGTCCCACGTCACGGGCAGCTCGCCGCGCGCGCCGCCCGGGTACACGGGCGTGACGACGTCCGGCAGCACCGGCGCGACGCCCGGCGTGGTGAACACGTCCACCGGCTCGGTGCCGAGGACGGTCTCGTCGACCACGGCCCAGCGCTGGTTGGCGCCGGACGTCGCCCGGTAGGTCCCGACGGGCGAGCCGTCGGCCGTGGCCTCGCCGCCCACCTCGAGCAGGGTGCGCGACGACGCGTTGACCAGCGTGTACGTGCTGTCGCCGGTGGTGGACAGGATCCAGCGCGCCGCCGCCGGGGTGTCGACGGCGTCGGCCGGGGCGTCCGCGAGCACCGCGGAGGTGTCCTCGCTCACCGCGAGCTGCTGCCCCGTGGCCACGTTCGTCACGGCGTACCGCGTGCGGTGCGAGCCCGAGCCCTCAGGGGCGCCGAGGTCCTCGAGCGTCCAGAGCTGTCCGGCCGCGGCCGGGTCGTCGGTCGCGACCTGCAGCGCGTCGCCCGCCGGGGCGAGCGAGCGGCCCGACTGCGCGCCGTCGAGCCGGACGACGTGGCCGTCCCGCGCCAGCGGCGCGTCGTCCGCGACACCCGAGACGCCCTCCACGACGAACGTCGTCACCGACTCCGCGGGAACGGTGACCGTGGCCGCAGAGTCCTGCACGGCCACCGGCTCGCCCTCGACGAGGTACCCGTCGGTGCTGGTGGTCACCGGCGTCACCGTCGCGCCCGCCGTGGTCGCGAAGCCCGACAGGTCGAGCGTGACGTCGCGCGCCGCCGTCGTGTCGTTGACGTGCACGACGGTCGCGGCGTCGCCCGCCGCCGAGACCGCGGCCGTGCTGTCCGTGTCGTCCACCCCGACCAACCGGTCCCCGGGCGCGATGTAGTGCGTGAAGTTCTGGGTGACCCAGTACTTGGTGTTGGTGTAGATCGGGCAGGTCTCGAGCGTGTCGTCCCCCGCGCAGGAGAACGAGAGCTGGATCTCGCCCCAGTTGCCGCCCTCGGGGCTCTCGCCGCCGGGCGCCATGTTGTCGTAGTCCTCCACGGGCTGCCAGAACACCCACGCGGACGGCTCCAGCTCGCGCAGGTCGTCCACGATCTGGTGCGCGCTGCCCAGGCCGGACTCCATGGACTCGAAGTCCTGCCCGGTGCTCGACCAGGAGCCGCCGACCTCGCTCATCCACAGGGGCTTGTCCTCGCTCTTGGCGATGTCGCGGACCGTGGTGCGCTGGCCCGTGCCGTACGTGTGCACGTTGAGCTGGGACACCTGGTCGCGCACGGCGTCCGGGTAGGAGTTCCAGTTGGTGGCGAAGCGGCCGGGGTTGGTCTCGTCCATCGCCGAGATCACGGCGCCGGTGCCGGAGCCGTCGAGGGCGTCCGCGAGCGCCGGGACGACCTGCTGCTGCAGCTCCGGACCGATGTGCGCGCCCTCCTGGCGGCCGCCGGTCGGGTTGCCGTCCGCGCCGAGCTGGGTGCCCCAGTAGTTCGTGTTCGGCTCGTTGAACGGGTCGATCGTGTCGACGTCGATGCCGTGCGCGTCCTCGAGGCGCTCGACGGCGCCCACCAGGTACCGCGCGAAGTCGTCGACGCTCTCGGCCTTGAGCTGGTCGGCGTTCGCGTCGAAGTTCCCCGACACGTACCCGGACTCGGTCATGAACCACGGCGGGGAGTTGCTGAAGGCCTCCCAGTGCGTGACGCCGTCCTTGATCCGGTCCACCCACCAGCGCTGGGTGGCGTCGGCGTCCGCGTCCCAGTGGTCCGGGTCCGCCGGGTCCCACCAGTCCACGTCCTCGCGCGTGGTGCCCTCGGGCGCCTTCCACCAGCCGTCGACGGCGCCGCCCGCGCGCAGGTAGTCGGGCACGTCGGGGGCGTTGCCACCGCCGACGTTGTAGCGCGCGATGTTGAGGTTCAGCCCCTCGTCGCCGAACACCATGTCGGCGAGCCGGTCGCGGATCTCGTCCGGGTAGCCGCCCGTGGCGTTGGCGAACCACACGAGGCTGGTCCCCCAGCCCTCGAACGGTTCCCCCGCGTACGACGGGTCGGGGCGGACCGTCACCCCGGGGGCGTCGGCGACGGCCGCGCGGACGGCCCCCGTGGCGGGTTGTGCGGACGCCGCGGCCGGGACCAGGCCCGCGGCCAGCAGCGCGCCCGCCGCCCCGGCGGCGAGCCGTCGTCGGGTGTTCCTTCTCGTCGGGCTCATCGGTGAACCTCTCTCTCGCGTCGGTGCGATGGGTGGGGTCGTGCGACGGGTCGTGCGGGTCGGTGGTGCGGTCAGTCGGTGCGGTCAGTCGGTGCGGCCGGCCGGTGCGGACGGCGGGGCGAGGAGGAACGCGGGCGCGGCGAGGCCGGCGTCGGCGAACGCGGTGCGGACGTGCGCGACGACGTCGTCGACGTCGTCCTCCCGCACCAGCGCGAGCGTGGAGCCGCCGAAGCCGCCGCCCGTCATGCGGGCGCCGAGGGCGCCGGCGGCGACGCTGGCGTCGACGGCCAGGTCCAGCTCGGGCGCGGTGACCTCGAAGTCGTCGCGCAGCGACACGTGGGAGGCCGTCATCAGCGGCCCGACCTGCTCGTACGCTCCCGCGCGCACCAGCTCGGCGACGTCCGCCGTGCGCGCCGTCTCCGTGACGACGTGCCGCACCCGGCGGCGCAGACGCCGTCGGGGTCGTGCGGGGCCAGCGCGGCGAGGGCCTCGTCCAGGGCCACGGGGCCGACGTCGCGCAGGCTGTCGCGGCCGAGCAGCGCGGCCGCCCGCTCGCACGACGCGCGCCGGGCGGCGTACTGCCCGTCGACGAGCCGGTGCGGCGCCCGGGTGTCGACGGCGAGCAGCGCCAGCCCGGCCGACGCCAGGTCCCACGGCAGCGGGACGGCGTGCTCCTCGGGCGGCAGCCCAGGGCGGAAGTCGAGCAGCAGCGCCTCACCCGCGCGGCACAGCAGGGAGGCGGACTGGTCGAGCCCGCCCGTCGCCGCGCCGGCCACGTCGTTCTCGGCGCGCACGGACGCCTCGACCAGGCGGGACCGGCCTGCGACGGAGCCGCCCAGGCCGAGCCCGTGCACGTCGTCCAGCGCCACGGCGACGGCGCTCTCCAGCGCCGCGGAGCTGGACAACGAGGCGCCGAACGGCACGCAGGAGTCGACGGCGGCGTCGAAGCCGCCGACCGCATGCCCCGCCTCGCGCAGCGCCCACGCCACCCCGGCCAGGTAGGCGCCCCAGCCGGAGACACCGCCGGCCGCACCCCCGTCCGCGCCGACGTCGGCGAGGTCCGCCTCCCACAGGCCGTCGGCCTGCGCCGACGCGAGGCGGACGACGTCGTCGGCGCGCGGCCGCAGCGCGACGTACGTGCGGTGCGGCAGCGCGGTGGGCAGGCACAGCCCGGCGTTGTAGTCGGTGTGCTCCCCGATGAGGTTCACGCGGCCCGGCGCGGACCACACGCCGAGGACCGGGCCTCCGGCGGCGTCGCCGCCGAACACCCGGGCGAAGACGTCCCGGGCACGCCGGGCGCCCTCGGCCGGCGACCACGCGACGTGCCACCCGGCATCGTCCACGGGCTGCGCCCCCATCAGGCCTCCGTCGGGCCGAGGTCGGGGGCCGCGACGAACCGCGCGCGGGGCGCGGCGGCGCCGTGCAGCTCGAGCAGCACCAGCTCGTTGCCCTCGGCCCGCAGGAACGGGCCGGGCACGTAGAGCGTGCCCGTGGGCCCCTGGCTCGAGTACCGGCCGAGCAGCTCGCCGTTGACCCACACGAGGCCGCGGGTCCAGCCGTCCAGGCGCAGGAAGTGGTCGACGCCCGCCACGGAGGCGAACGTGCCGCGGTGGAACGAGGGCCCGGCGACGGGCCCGCCGACCTGCCCGTCGAGCCGGCCGGCGTCGTCCGCGGCCGCCCACACGGCGTCGTCCAGGAGCGCCGGGGCGTCCTCGAGCCGCAGGGGCACGGCCTCCCAGTCGGTGAGCTCGCGGGTGGCGGTGCGCACCGTCCCGACGATCCCCTTGGGCTCGCCGATCCGGGGGCCGTAGTTGACGCGCCCCCGGTCCTCGACGAGCAGCGTCAGGGTGCCGGCCCGCCGCGGCAGCGGCAGCGACCAGGCGTGGGTGGTGCGGTCGAGCACGCCCACCGGGTCGCCGTCGAGCGCGACGACGGCGCGGTCGCGCACCTCATCGACCACCAGGACGGCGTCGTCGGCCGTGACCCGCGTGCCGTACAGCGCGAAGCCGGACCACTGGCGCAGGTCGTCCATCGTCGGGGGCTGCGGGGCCGACGTCCGCGACCTCCGCCCTGACACCAGGTCCAGGACGGCATCGAGCGCCACCCGCCGGTCGAGGACGACGTCGAGCTCCGGGGCCGGGGCCGGCTCGAGGGGCACCTCGTCGGGCACCGGCGCGTGCTTGGCGATCACCGCGCGCAGGGCGTGGAACTTCGCGGTGGGGCCGCCGTGCTCGGACAGCGGGGCGTCGTAGTCGTACGACGTGGTGATGGGCAGGTACGTGCCCTTGTCGTTGGCCCCGTTGGTCAGCCCGAGGTTGGTGCCGCCGTGGAACATGTAGAGGTTGACCGACGCGCCCGCACCGAGCAGGTCGTCCAGGTCCGCCGCCGTGGTCTCCGGCGCGGTGACGTGGTGCTCGAGCCCCCAGGAGTCGAACCAGCCGTCCCAGAACTCCGTGCACATCAGCGGCCCGGTCGCCTGGTGCCGCCGCAGCACGGCGAGCCGCTCCAGCGACCGCGAGCCGAAGTTCGCGGTCTTGTGCAGCTCGGGCAGGCCGCCGAGCGACAGGTGCTCGTCGTCGGCCTGGTCGCACGTGAACAGGGGCACCTCGATGCCCTGCTCCCGCGTGAGGTCGACGAGCGCCCGCAGGTAGCGGGTGCGCTCGTCGGCGGGCACGCCCGGGTAGGCGCCGTACTCGTTCTCCACCTGCACCAGGAGCACGGGGCCGCCGCGCGTCACCTGCCGCTCGGCCACCAGCGGCAGCAGGTGCGCGTAGTAGGTGCCGATGGCCGCGAGGAACGCGGGGTCGTACCGCCGGACCCCCGCGCTCCCGCCGGCGAAGAGCCAGGCCGGCAGCCCGCCCCCGTCCCACTCCGCGCAGATGTACGGCCCGGGACGGACGATCGCGTGCAGCCCCTCCGCCGCGACCAGGTCCAGGAAGCGGCCGAGGTCACGCCGTCCGGCGAGGTCGAACACGTCGGGCTCGGGCGCGTGGAAGTTCCACGGCACGTACGTCTCGATCGTGTTCAGCCCCATCAGCCGCGCCTTGCGGATCCGGTCCGCCCACTGGTCGGGGTGCACGCGGAAGTAGTGCAGCGCCCCGCTGATCACCTGGTAGGGGCGGCCGTCGAGCAGGAAGTCCTGCTCGCCGATCTCGAACGTGGGCATGGGGCGGAAACCTCTCCGGGTCGGTGGGGGGCGGAGGTCGGGCACGAGCGTCCCCGGGGTGGGTCTTCCGGGGCCCGGAAGACCCACCCCAGGGACGGACGTCGGGACTACTTGTTGACGGTGAAGCCCTGGCCGTTGCCGTACGTGGCGGACTGCTCCTGCCACGTCGCGAGGCCGTCCGTCAGCGTGGTGCCGGAGACGTACGCCTGGCCCACCGTGTCGTTGAAGATCGAGTTCGCGTAGACCTGGAACGGCAGGTACTGCCAGCCCTCGACGACGTTGGCCGCGGAGTCGGCGAGCACCTCGTTGATCTTCTGGCCGCCGAAGTACTCGGACTCGGCGCTGCGGAACTCGTCCGACTCGAGGTCGGCCGTGGTGGCCGGGAACGCGCCGCCGTCGAGGCGGGCCTGCACGCCGTCACCGTTCGTGGCGTAGTCGACGAAGGCGTAGGCGAGCTCCGCGTTCGTGCTGGCGGCGGGCACGGTCAGCGACGAGCCGCCGTTCTCGGAGGTGGCGTGCTGCCCGGCCTCCCACTGCGGCATCTCGGCGACGCGCCACTTGCCCTCGCCCTGCGGGACGCCGGACTCGAGGTTGGCGGGCATCCACGCGCCGATGGTCAGCGTCGCGATGGTGCCGTTGCCGAGGCCCTGGTACCACTCGTCGCTCCACGAGCCGACGGGGGCCAGCAGGTCCTCGTCGATCAGCTGCTGCCAGACCTCGGTGAACTTCTGCGTGCCCTCGTCGCCGGCGAAGTCGATCGTCACGTCGGTGCCGTCCACCTGGTACGGGTGCCCGCCCGCCTGCCAGATCATGCTGGTGGTGAAGCCGGCGTCGCCGATGTCGTTGGCGATGTAGGCCTTCGGGTCCTTCTCGTGGATGGTCCGGGCGGCCTCGAGGTACTCGTCCCACGTGGTCGGCACGTCGACGCCGTACTTCTCGAAGACGTCCTCGTTGTAGAAGAGGGCCATGGGGCCGGAGTCCATGGGCAGGCCGTAGACGCCGTCGCCGCTGTGCACGGAGTTCCACGGGCCGGTGCTGAAGGTGCCGTCCAGGTCGTCGGCGCCGAGCGGGCCGAGGTTCGTCAGCGCCTCGGAGATGGCGAACTGCGGCACGGCGTAGTACTCGACCTGCGCGACGTCGGGCACCCCGTCGCCCGCCGAGATCGCGTTCTGCAGGGCCGTGTACTGGTCGTTGCCCGTCCCGACGTTCTCGAGGTTCACCGTGACGTTCGGGTACTTCTTCTCGAAGTCCGTCACGACCTGCTCCAGCGTGGGCTCCCACGCCCACACGGTGATCTCGCCGCCCTTCTCGAGGACGGCGGCCGTGTCGACGGGCGCGGCGTCGCCGCCGCCGGAGCCGCCGTCGTCGCCGGAGCCGCAGGCGGCCAGGCCGAGGGCGAGCACGCCGGCGAGGGCGGTACCGCGCGCCAGGTGGCGGGATCGTGCGTTCATGGGGTCCTCACTTCATCGTCAGACGGATACGCGGGAGAGATACGGGGTCATTCCTTGACGGACCCGGCGGCCAGGCCGGACTGCCAGTAGCGCTGCAGCAGCAGGAAGGCGGCGACCAGCGGCAGGATCGTGAGCAGCGCGCCGGTGATGACGAGGTTGAAGATGGCCTCGCCGCCGGCGGTGGCGGCCTGCGCGTTCCAGGCGTTGAGTCCCAGCGTCAGGGGGTACCAGGACGAGTCGCGCAGCATGATCAGCGGCAGGAAGTAGTTGTTCCAGGTGGCGACCATCGTGAACAGCAGCACGGTGACGATCCCGGGCGCGAGCAGCGGCAGGCTCACGCGGAAGAAGGTGCGGAACTCCCCCGCCCCGTCGATCCGGGCCGCCTCGAGGAGCTCGCCGGGGATTGCCTCGGCCGCGAAGGTCCACATGAGGTACAGGCCGAACGGCGAGATCAGCGACGGGATGATCACGGCCCACGGCGTGTTCGTCAGGCCCAGCTGGCTGAACATGAGGAAGGTCGGGACGGCGAGCGCCGTGCCCGGCACGGCCACCGCGCCGATGACGAGCGCGAACACCCCGCGCTTGCCCGGGAAGTCGAACTTCGCGAGGGCGTACCCGCCCAGGATGGCGAGGAACGTCGCGCCGCCCGCGCCCACGACCACGTACAGCACGGTGTTGCCGAACCACCGCACGAAGACGCCGTCGTCGTAGGTCAGCGTGGTGACGATGTTGTCCCACAGCGAGAACGAGTCGCCGAACCAGAGGCCGAACGAGGAGAACAGGTCCTCCTGCGTCTTGGTCGCGTTGATGAGCAGCCAGGCCAGCGGCACCAGCGAGTACACGAGCACGACGGCGGTGAGCACCGTGAGCAGCGGGCTGCGGCGCGGCCGGGCCACCGAGTGGTGGCGCGGGGTGCGCAGCCTCGGGGCGGGACGGGCGGGGGCGGTCAGCGTCGACACGGGTCACGCCTCCTTGCGCATGCCGCGCAGCTGCACCACGTAGGCGATCACCATGGTGATCAGGCCCATGATGATGGCCACGGTCGCGGAGTAGTTGTACTGCTGGCCGGAGAACGACAGCGAGTAGGCGTACAGGTTGGGCGTGTACGACGTCGTGATGGCGTTCGGGGCGAGCGACTGCAGGATGCTGGGCTCGTTGAAGAGCTGGAAGCTGCCGATGATCGAGAAGATCGTGGCGATGACCAGCGCGCCGCGGATCGCGGGCAGCTTGATAGCGCTGATGACGCGCCACTGACCGGCGCCGTCGATCTCCGCCGCCTCGTACAGCGAGTGCGGCACGACGCGCAGCGCGGAGTAGAAGATCAGCATGTTGTAGCCGACGAACTCCCAGGTCACGATGTTGCCGATCGACGCCAGGACGAGGTCCGGCGACAGGGGGTTCGGCAGGCTGACGCCGATGGCGTCGTTGATGTTGCCCACCAGGCCGAAGCGCGTGCCGTACATGAAGCCCCACATGAGGGCCGCGACGACCGCCGGCACCGCGTAGGGCATGAAGATCGAGATCCGGAAGAAGCTCTTGCCGTACAGGCGGCCGCTGTCGATCGCGAGGGCGACCAGCAGCGCGATGCCGAGCATGATCGGCACCTGCACCAGCAGGAACAGGCTGACGCGGCCGAGACCCTCCCAGAACTGCGGGTCGGCCAGCGCCTGCGCGTAGTTCTCGAGCCCGACGAACGTGGTGCCGCCCACCATCTGCGTGCGGAACACCGACAGGTAGAGCGAGTAGGCGATCGGGGCGAGGAACACCAGCGCGAACACCAGCATGAACGGGCCGACGAACATCCATCCCTTCCAGCGCCGACGGCTGCGGCGCACGGCGGGCACGGCGGTCGGGGCGGGCGGCGAGGATGCCGGAGCGTCTGCGGTCACGAAGCAACTCCCAGGAGGACGGGCCAAATGTTTACGTAAACATCGTGGCCGGACTAGAGTGTCGCGAGGCGCCAGGGATGTCAAGCCCCGGACGCCGGCAGAGTCACGCGATGCACCACGAGACGCGACACGAGAGGCGGCGATGGTGGAGACGAACGGCGCGCCCGGCGTGCAGACCCGAGGGCGGGCACGCCCCCGGACGGCGCCCTCGATGGCCGAGGTCGCGGCGCTCGCGGGCGTCTCCTCGCAGACCGTCTCCCGCGTCTCGATGGGGCTCGACAACGTCAAGCCCGCGACGCGCGACCGCGTGCTCGCCGCCATGGCCGAGCTGGGCTACGCGCCCAACACCGCCGCCCGCGCGCTGCGGTACGGCAGCTTCCGCACGCTCGGGGTCATCGCCCACCAGCTGGCCCGCACGGGCGAGTCGCGCACCGTCGAGGCCGTCGTCGAGGCCGCCCGCGCCGAGGGCTACACCGTCACCATCGTCGACGTCGAGAGCCCGTCCCCCGACGACGTCTCCGCGGCCGTCACCCGCCTCTCCCACCAGGCGATCGACGGGCTCGTCATCGTGCGCGCCGAGTCCGCCACCCCGGACACGCTCGCCCTGCCCGCGCAGCTGCCCGTCGTCGTCTCCGACTCGCGCTTCGTCGGCACGCACCCCGCCGTGCGCGCCGACCAGACGGAGGGCGCGCGCCTCGCCGTGCAGCACCTGCTGGACCTGGGGCACCGCACCGTGCACCACGTCGCGGGCCCGGACGACTCGCTGCCCGCCCGCAGCCGCATCGACGCCTGGCGCGCCACGCTCGAGGCCGGCGGCCGGGCCGTGCCCGAGCCCCTGCACGGCGACTGGACCGCGCGGACCGGGTACGCCGTCGGCCGCGAGCTCGCCGCCGACCCCGACGTCACCGCCGTCTTCTGCGCCAACGACGAGACCGCGGCCGGCGTGCTGCACGCCCTGCACGAGGCCGGGCGCCGGGTGCCGGACGACGTCTCCGTCGTCGGCTTCGACGGCATCACCCTCGCCGAGCACCTGTGGCCGCCGCTGACCACCGTGGAGCAGGACTTCGCGCGCATCGGCAGCAGCCTGGTCGACCTGCTGCTGCGCCAGGTGCGCGACGACGTCGACCTGAGCGGCACGCACGAGACCGTGCCCGTCCGGCTGGTCGTGCGCGAGAGCAGCGGGCCGGCACCGCGCTAGGCCGTCGCGCCGGGTCGGTCAGAGCGCGATCGCGGCCCGGGTCGTGACCAGGCCGACGTCGCCGAGGAAGCGCTCCAGCGCGATCATCGCGACCCCCGTGGCGACGGAGTTCCCGCGCACCGTCGAGATCTCCAGGCTCAGCCCGGCGGCGGACTCCCCCGGCGCCTCCTCGACCATGCGCGCGCGGGCGAGCGGCAGCAGACGGTCGCCGATCGCCCACGTCGTCCAGCCCGTGAGGGTGACCCGCTCCGGGTTCACCACCGCCACGAGGTCGGCGAGCGCGGACCCGAGGTAGCGGGCCGTCGTCGCGAGCGTCTCCTCGACCGCCGGGTCGGGCGTGTCCGCCGCGCTGGCCCTCGCGAGCGCCTGGATGAACTCCCGCTGCAGGTCCAGGTCGCACAGCGGGTGCTCCGGCGCGATCTCGCGGAGCGTCTGCTGGATGCCGGGCGCGCCGACGTACGCCTCGACGCAGCCGCGCCGCCCGCACCGGCAGCGGCGGCCGTCGACCGCGAGCAGGGAGTGCCCCCACTCCCCCGCGGCGTTGGTCGCGCCGCGGAGGATGCGGCCCTCCAGGACGATCCCCGCCCCGACCCCGGTGCCGAGGTTCACCGTCACCATCGAGTCGGCCCCGCGCCCGGTGCCGAACCACAGCTCCGCGGTCGCGATCGCCTTGAGCGGGTTGTCGAGCACCAGCGGCACGCCGATCCGGTCGCGCAGGCTGTCCAGCTCGACCGAGTGCCAGCTCCAGTGCGGGACGACGACGGCGACCCCCGTCGCGCGCTGCACGATGCCGGGGAGGGCCACCCCGACGCCGAGGACCTCGGCGGCGCCCACACCGGCCTTCGCGAGGGCCGCGTCGAAGGTCCGGCCGATGCCCTCGACGACGTACTCGGGCGAGCTCTCGTGCTCGTCGCGCGGGGTCTCGGCCGCCGCCACCTCGTCGAGGGCGGCGTCGAACACGATCGCGCGCACGTACGTCTCCGCGACGTCGATGCCCACCACGCGGCCGCGGTCGGCGTTGATGCGCAGGCTGGCGGTGGGCCGCCCGACCCGGCCGGCGCTGAGCCGCGACTCGGTGACGATGCCCTCGGAGAGCAGGTCGCCGACGACGGTGGCCACGGTGGCCGGGCTGAGCCCGGTCGTGCGGGCCAGCTCGTTGCGGGTGGCCTCCTCGGCCGTCAGCAGGGCGTGCATCACGTCCAGCCGGGACTCGCTGCGGATGTCGCGCGACGTCCGCCTCTCGACTGCCATGGTCACTCCTGGGTGGCGACGGTGCGAAGACGCGCCAGCTGCGGTCGGTTCGGCCCGGCGGTCGCGCGCACGAGCAAGCGTAGCCCGCCCTCGTTCCAGGCCGCGGGAAGCCAGAGGCGGGTCGGCCGGCCCCCGGAGAACCGCGGCGCGGCGGGGTCGTCGAGCCAGACCCGGCCGAGCAGCTCGCCGTGCGCGAAGGCACTCACGCGCACCTGGGTGCCGGCGAACCACAGCGACCAGCCGCCGGGCGGCAGCGCGACGTCGAGCCACGCCTCGTCGCCGGGCTCGAGGCCCAGCGGCAGCCCCACGTCCGCGCCCGGGGCGGGCCGCGCGGCCAGCCCCACGAGCGCCGTGTCCGGCTGCGCCTCGACCTGCCAGCCGCGCACGGGGTCGAGGCGCAGCAGCTCCGCCCCGCCCAGCGCGCCCGGCGTGTGCGGCAGCGTGACGGCGACGTCCGCCCCCTCCCCGGGCGCCAGGTGGAGCCACGGGTCCTCGGCCGCCACCGTGCGCCGCGCGCCGTCCACCCGCACGTCGACCGCCCCGGGCACGCCGTCGAGGCGCAGGGCGTGGTGCCGGACCCCGTCCACGGGCAGCGACCGCCGGTACGTGACCGGCCGCCCGACCCGCGTGCTGCTCCAGCCGCCGAGCGTGCGCACCGGCGCCGGGTCGCCCGCCCACTGCTCCCTGTCCTCGACGCTCCAGAGCGCGGACACGTCGTCGCGGGCCGCCACGGACCAGACGCGCCCGACGCCGCGCAGCGACCCGGCGCGCAGGCCGGGCAGACGGGCGTCGTCGAAGTTGGCGTGACCCCAGGTCTCGACGGTCGCGGTCAACCGGCTCGCGCCGCCGGTCGCCACCACCGTCGTCGCGCCGAAGCGCGCGAGGGTCGGGCGGGCCACGCCGTCGAGGGCGAGGTCGACCATGTCGCCCGCGCCCTCCAGCAGGAGCTCGACGGCGCCGGTGACGTCGGCCGCGTAGTGGGTGCGGCCGCGGTGGACGCCGGCCTCCTCCGACGCCGGCGGGAGGTCGTACGCCTCGGGTCGGCCGTCGCGGACGGGCAGGTCGAGCCGCACGGCCCGCGCCACGTCGGTGACGGGGACCGTCGCGTCCTGCGCGGGGTCGGCGTCCGCGTCCCACGCGGGCACGGGCGGGGCGGGGCTCTCCCCCGGCCCCGGCACGTGCTGCGGGTGGTGCAGGACGACGTCCCACCGGTCGTCACCGGCACGCGCGGCCGCGCGGACCGGCGCACCGGGGGCCGGCGCGGCCAGCTCCACGAGCGTCGTGCGTCCGTCGCGCGCCTCGAGGACGACGACCGCCGGGCCCTCGCCGGCGAGCTCGAGCCCGGAGGGTCCCGCCGCGACGAGGTCGGCGGTCGCCAGGCGCAGCGTCCCCGGCGCCCCGAACCGGTCGAGGGGCAGGTCCCGCAGCACCAGCAGGCACGACTCGGGCGGCAGCGCCACCTCCACGGTCGCCGAGCCTTCGGCGTCGATCGGCAGCAGCGCCTCGGCCCACGACTCCCCGAGGTTCGGCACGCCGAGCAGCGAGCCGCCGCCGTCGAGCCCGAGGCAGGACGGCGACGCGCTCGTCGGCGCCGACGTCGCGTACGCGCCGGGCGCCGCCCGGGGCACGCCGCGCGCCAGGGCCGGCCCCAGGGTCCGCACGACGGCGGCCAGCACGCGCGCCTGGGTCGTCTCCGGGCGCGGGGCGCCGACCGGCGAGAGGAACCCGCCGAAGTCGTAGTCGTGCGTCATGAAGCTGCCCGGGTCGCCCCAGTTCCCGACCGACGGCGTGTACCCGAGGTCGAAGCCGGACGCCTGCAGGTACGGCGCGAGCAGCGTCGCGCCGCTGACCAGCAGCCGGCGCAGGGTGACGTGCCGCCGGTTCGTCTCGGTCACCAGGAGGGGCAGCCCCCGGACGGCGACGAGGTCCGCGTAGCGGCGCACCTCCGGCTCGACGTGCGGCGACCGGTCGTCCGGGTAGAAGTTGAACGCCGGCGCCACGCCGTCGACCCCGCCCGTCGCGCCGAGCAGGTCGCCCTGGCCGGCGCACGCGACGAGCGGCACGGTGATGCCGTGCTCGCGCGCCATGGCTGCGAGCGCCCCGACGTACCCCGCCCGGTCGTCGCAGTCGAAGAAGTCGAGCTCGTTCTCCAGCTGCACGGCCACGACGCTGCCGCCGCGGCCGTGCTGGCGAGCGGCCAGGATCGGCAGCACCTGGTCGAACCACTCCCGCACGTGCGCCAGGTAGCGCGGCTCGGCCTGGCGCAGCCGCAGCCCCGGCTCGAGCGTGAGCCAGGCGGGCAGCGCGCCGCCGTCCCACTCCGAGCAGATGTACGGCCCGGGGCGGGCGACCACCAGCAGCCCCGCCTCGTGGGCGAGGTCGAGGAACGTCCCGACATCGCGCCGCCCGGTGAAGTCCCAGCGGCCCGGCTCGAGCTCGTGGAAGTTCCAGGGCAGGTAGACGTCGACGGCGTCGTACCCCGTCGCCCGTACCTGGGCGAGCCGCGCCGCCCACTCCTCGCGCGGCAGGCGGAAGGAGAAGAGGGACGCGCACAGCAGCGCCTTCTCCTCGCCGTCCACCACCAGGCCCGAGGGGCCCAGGACCACGCTGCTGCTCGTCACGACCGTCACTTCACACCCGCGCTTCCGACGGAGACGTTCATCTCGTACAGGTACTTCTGGCCGAGGTAGTACACGACGATCATCGGCAGCGTCAGCATGATGGAGCCGACCATGACGAGGTTCCACGGCGGCAGCTGCATGGCGTTGCTCGTGGAGGTCATGTACTGCAGGCCGAGCGCCAGCGGCATCGTCTCCTCGGAGTTGAGGTAGATGAGCGGCCCCATGAAGTCCCCCCACGCGTGCGTCAGCGTGAAGATCGCGATGGCCGTGAGGATCGGCCACATCATGGGCAGCACGATGCGCCGGTAGATGCCGAAGTAGCCGAGCCCGTCCACCTGCGCGGCCTCGTCCATCTCGCTCGGGATGCGGGAGACGAACTGCCGCACGAGGAACACGTTGAACGCGTTGGAGAAGAAGCTCGGCACGATGAGCGGCAGGTAGGTGTTCACCCAGCCCAGCTCCTTGAACAGCAGGAACTGCGGGATCATCGTGATCTGCGCCGGGATCATCATGGTGGCGAGCACGACGACGAACATGACGTTCTTGCCGGGCGCGCGCAGGCGGGCGAACGCGTAGCCGACCAGCGACGACGAGAGCACCTGACCGACGGCGGACAGGGTCGCGATGATCACCGAGTTCAGGACGAACCGGCCCACGGGCAGTCCCGTCGCGGTGAAGACGTCGCTGAAGTTCGACCAGAGGAACTCCGTGGGGATCACGGTGAACGCGTTCTGCGCGCTGGTCTGGTCGCTCGCCAGCGCGATGGAGACCATGAGGATCAGCGGCACGAAGAAGACCGCCGAGACGATCAGCAGCACCGCGTAGGTGACGGGCGTCGCCTTGAACGCCTTGAGCGTGCGGGCCGTGGCGCCGCGGCCGGGCGCGAGGTCCGGCTCGGCCACGGCGGCGGGTGGGGCCTGGGTCGCTGCGGCCATCACCGCACCTCCGTCTCGTAGAACACCCAGCGCCGCGACGTGCGGAACGCGAGCGCGGTGAAGCCGATGATGACGACGAACAGCAGCCAGGCGACGGCCGACGCGTAGCCGAAGTGGTAGAAGCCGAAGGCCTCGTCGAACAGCAGCGGCACCACCATCTGGCTGGCGTTGTCAGGACCGCCCTGGGTGAGGATGTACACCTGGGAGAAGATCTGGAACGCGCCGATCAGCCCCATGATGAGGTTGAAGAAGATGATCGGCGTGATCTGCGGGAACGTGATCGACCAGAACTGCCGGAACGGCCCCGCCCCGTCGATCTCGGCGGCCTCGTAGAACTCCCGCGGGATGCCGTTCATGGCGCTGAGCAGCAGCACCGTGGCGCTCCCGGCGCCCCACGCGGACAGCACGACGAGCGCGGGCTTGACCCACAGCGGGTCGAGCAGCCAGTCGGGCCCTTGGACACCGAACACCCCGAGCAGGTCGTTGAGCGGGCCGGACGGCGCGAGCACCATCTTGAACACCATCGCGGTGGCTACGAGCGGCACCAGCGTGGGCAGGTAGATCATCGTGCGGAAGAACTTGCGGCCGCGGACCTTCTTGTTGAGCAGGTTGGCCAGCCAGAGGCCGACCGCCAGGCCGAGCGGGACCGAGACCGCGGCGTAGAAGAAGGTGTTCCACAGGGCCTTCCAGAACACCGGGTCGCCGGTGAGGGCCTGGACGTAGTTGTCCAGCCCGACGAACACGGGCGGCGTGAACGAGTCCCACTCGGTGAGCGAGATGTACACGGACGCGATCATCGGGCCCAGCAGGAACCCGACGAAGCCGACGAGCCAGGGCGAGATGAACAGCCAGAAGAACCGGGCCTCCGTCCGGCCCCGCCGGGACAGCTTCGGGCGGGGCAGGCGTGCGGCGCGCCGGCCCCCCGTGCGGCGCGGGCCCTGGGCCCGCGCCGCACCGAGGACGGCGCCGAGGTCGGCGGCCATCGTCAGCCCTGGCCGACGATCGACTCGAGCTTCGTCTGGATCGCGTCGAGCTGCGTCTTCGCGTCGCCGCCCTCGTTCCAGAACGTGCCCAGGTTGTCGTCGAACGTCGCCTGCATCTCGTTCCACTCGGGGATCAGGGGCGAGGTGAAGACGAAGTCGGACGACTCCGCGAAGGCGCCCATGTTGATGTCCTTGGTGGCCCACTCCGGCTCGAGGAACGCGTCCGACTGCTGCACCTGGACGTTGGCGGGCACGTCCTGCGCGTTGTCGATGATGACCTGCTGCGCCTCGGCGTCGGTGAGGTAGTCGATCGCCTCGAACGCCTTGTCCGCGTGCTCGGAGTCGCGCGAGATCGCCAGGCCGGAGCCGAAGGCCGACACGGCCTGCTCGTCGCCCTGCCACATCGGGGCGATGTCCCAGTCGAAGTCCGACTCGAGGAGGCCGCCGATGGCCCAGAACCCGGTCGTGTTCATCGCGACCTTCTGCGCGGCGAACGCCGGGTCGCCCCCCATGTCGGGTCCCATGTCGGCGTACTCGGCCGCGGTCGGGACGACGTGCTCCTTGAAGGTGAGGTCGTTCGCCCACTGCAGCGCGTCGACGACCTCGGGGGTGTTCACCGTCGGGGCGCCCGAGTCGTCGATGATCTGGCCGCCGTTCTGGTAGGCGAAGCTCCACCACTGCGCCCACCAGCCGGCGCCGCCGTAGCCCCACTGCTTGCCCGGCACTGTGAGCTTCTCCATCGCCGTCTGGGCGTCCTCCTGCGTCCAGTCCGCCGTGGGGTAGTCCACGCCGGCGGCGTCGAAGAGGTCCTTGTTGTAGTAGACGATCATCGCGCCGGAGCGGTCCGGGATCGCGTAGACCTTGTCCTGGTAGGAGTACAGGGAGCCGGTGGGCCCGAAGCGCTCGTCGAGGTCCATGCCGGACTTTGACACGTACTCGTCCAGCGGCAGGATCTGGTTCTTGGACGAGTAGACGTTGACGCCCTCGGCGACCTGCATGATGTCCGGGCCGTTGCCGCCCGCGATCATCGTCTGCACCTTCTGCTCGTACTGGTCGCTCGGGATGAGCTGGAGCTTGACCTTGATGTCGGGGTGCGCCTTCTCGAGCATGTCGACGCGCTCCTGGTACGACGTCTTGTCGACGTCGCCGCCCCACACCGTCATCGTCAGCGTCGTGACCCCGCCGCCGCCCGAGTCCTCGCCCGAGCCGCACGCCGCCAGCGCCGACATGCCCAGCGCGGCGAGCGCCACCCCGACGACGCCCCTGCTCCATCGCGTCCTTGCGTTCATCGTCTCCGCCTCTCTGCGGTGGGCCGGTCGTCGTCGACCGGCCCTTCGATTACAACGTTGGTAAAACTAACCCTTGGATAAATAGATGTCGACGGTTCGGTGATCACGAAGTGATCACGGTGCCCGGGCGCCCCGGGCCGCTCCGCCGTGCCGGGCCGGCACCGTTGCGACGGTGCCGGCCCGGCCTCACGTCAGCCGCAGGTGCGGGCCGCGTACCCGACGGCGACCGCCGGCCCGTCGCCCATCGCGACGGTCACGGTGCCGGCGTCGAGCGTCCGCTCCCGCGTGCTCACCACCGCGGACGCGCTGGCGCCCGGCGCCACTCCCCGCACGGTGCGGTCCCCGACCGCCGTCCGGACCTCGACGTCGCCGGCGTGGTCCGTCGCGTTGCGGACGGTCGTCACGAGCTGGACGCGCCCCTGGCCCACGCAGCGCGCGGCCACGGCCGGCTCGACCGCCGTCGGCGGCGCGTCCACCGTGAGCTCCGGGATCTTGAGGTACGAGCCCGGGGTCGCGAAGGTGATCCGCACCGCCGAGGCCCAGACCGGGTCGAGGGCGACGGCCGTCCGGGTGCCGTTCGCGCCCGGGGCCACGTCCTGCGCCGTCGTCGCGTGCCAGGCGCCGTCGGCGTCCCGGTACTCGACGCCGAACCGCGCGATCGTGCCCTCGATGTTCGTGAACGCGACCTGGTCGACGACGTGCGCCGCGGCCGGCTCCACGGTGAAGGTCACCTCGTCCTGCGTCGAGCCGCTCGCCCACGTGGACCACGACGTGGACGCCTTGCCGTCGCAGGCGCTCTCGGCCGGCATCGTCTCCCAGTCCGTCTGGTGGAAGGTCGCCGAGACGGTCGTCCCGTCGGCCCCGCACAGCTCGACGACGCCCTCTTCGGACACCTCGATCGTGCGGCCGAACGTGCGGCCCGCGGAGAACCGGTCGTCGGCGGCGAGGGTGCCCGTGATCGTGTGCTGGCCGCGCGTGGCGAACGACGTCGCGTCCCACGTCACGGCCACGTCGGCGGTGACGCCGTCCACCTCGACGGGCACGGTCGCGGGCAGGTCGTCACCGAAGTCCTCGCCCGGCCCGACCTGCTCGGGCAGGCCGTCGTCGACCACCGACCAGACGCCGTCGCCCAGGCCGCGCGAGTCCCAGTAGCTCTCGTCCCAGCCGTCGCCCCAGCGCCCCGGGTCCTCCACGGCGGGGTTGCGCATCTCGGCGCGCCCGTTCTCGCCGATGGTGATCGGCAGCCACACGTACGTCGAGTCGGCGGCGCCGGCGTTCCAGCGGTCGCCCAGGTAGACGAACCGGCCGCCGCCCAGGTCGAGCACGTTCGTGGACTGCGAGCCGAACGTGGACCGGCGCGCGTCGCCGACGGACAGCAGCCCGTCGCCGCCCTCCGGAATCGTGCTGTACGGGACGTCCTCGTACTGGTCGTCGGGCTCGACGCCCCGGATCCACGGCCCGAGGATGCTGTCGGCCGTGTAGTACGTCTGCGGGTTGGGGTCCCATCCCGTCGCGCCGGACGCGACGGCGTAGTACCGGCCGCCGTGCTCGAACAGCGCGGGCGCCTCGAGCATCCCGCACTCCTTGACGATCTGGAAGTCCTCCCCGCGCACCGGCGCCTCGGCGGTGCCGTCCGCGAAGATGTACGGGTACCGGCCGTCCTCCGAGTACTGCCCGGCGTCGGCCATGTCCGTCCCCGTGGTGTGCGTGACGTTCGTGTACGTCTCGTCCAGCTCGGCCACGTAGAGCGACCGGTTCTCCTCCGAGGAGTAGACGATGTACGCCGTGCCGTCGTCGTCCTGGAACACGGTCATGTCGCGCGCCTGGCCCGGCACCGCGGCGGAGATGCAGTCCTGGTAGCTCGTCCGGTTCGGCATCCGGTACACGCCCGTCATGCGGAACGGGCCGGTCGGGCTGTCCGACACCGCCACGCCCGCCATGGAGCGCGCGTACATGCTGCCGCCCGACGTCGTCTGGCCGTCCGAGTGCCACCACAGCACCCACTGGTCGGTCGCGGCGTTGTACAGCACCTTGGGCCGTTCGAAGATCGTCGTGCGGTCGGCCGCCTCGTTCGTGTCGAGGTGGTAGTCGAGCTGCGCGATCCGCTCGGCGCGCGGCTTCCCGGCGTCGTCCACGGTGTCGTAGAGCGCGTCGAAGTACTCCGACTCCAGGTCCGACGGGTCGGACACGGACCGCAGGACGACGCCCTCGTCCGTCCAGTTCTTGGTGTCGTACGACTTGTACGCGTGCACGCCGGGGCTTCCGTAGTAGCCGTTGCTGCGGTCCTCGCCGTACCAGTAGTACACGGTGCGGCCGTCCTCCTCGCTCTGCACCACCTGGCCTCCGTGCGCCTGGACGTGCTCGCCGCCGTCGTCCAGCCAGGGCGGCGAGAAGTAGTCGTCGGCGCCGGTCCCCGGGTCGAGGACGGCGGGATAGCTCGTATACCCGGCGGAGCCGCCTGAGCGGTCGTCGGCCGCGACGCCGGCCGTGGCCTGCAGGCCGACCAGCGCGAGGGTGAGACAGACGCCGCCGGCGGCCGCCCGGCGGCCCAGAGGCGGCGCGGCACCGCGGTCGTCGCGGGGGTGAGGCATGTCGTTCTCCTTCGTCGTCGAAGCGAGACGTGCGTGGCGGGCGACGGCCGTCGGTCGCCCGCCACGCAGGCTGGCACGTCCCAATGTTTACGTCAACATTTGATCGCTGCACTCTTTCGCTTCTGCTCGTTTCGGGGGCTCGAGACAGGTCGCACGCCACCGCCGCGGCCCACGAGAGCCGCCGGGCCGCCCTCCTCGGCGGACGTCGGACGGCAGGACCGCGCCCAGGACCCGGGCGGGGCGGCCGTCAGGGCAGACGCACGGTGGTGCGCGCGCCGTCGGGCCAGACGACGACGGCGGTCGCGTCGTCGACCGTCACGGCGCCGCCGTGGGTCGGGGTGTCGCGGGAGCCGTCGCCGCGGTGCAGGGTGACGAGGCAGGCGGTCCAGGCACCGGGGGCCGCGGCCAGGTCGACCCAGGGCACG
Source organism: Isoptericola sp. NPDC056618 (assembly GCF_042792715.1). Classification (NCBI taxonomy): domain Bacteria; kingdom Bacillati; phylum Actinomycetota; class Actinomycetes; order Micrococcales; family Promicromonosporaceae; genus Isoptericola; species Isoptericola sp. NPDC056618. Next base: position 191,736 of record NZ_JBHTVZ010000005.1, read on the forward strand.
CGCGCGCCCTCGCCGAGCGGGCTGACGTCGTCGCGCACGGTGGCGCCGCCGGTCCCGTCGCCGAGCAGCGAGGCGACGACGGAGCTCAGGCCGTCGCCGGCGACGGTCGGCCAGCCCGAGACGCGCAGCCGGACGGCCGTGGCGGCACCGTCGTCCGCACCGGCGGCGAACGCGTCCGCCCGGACGCAGCGCACCTCCCACGGCCCGCGGACGACGGACACGACGGTCAGGACGCCCGCGTCGGCGGCGTCTCCGGTCGCGCCGGAGCCGTGGCCCTGCTGGTCCGCCGCGGGGAGCACCCAGTGCGCCGCGACGCGCGACGCCGCCACCGCCGCCTCCGCCTCTCCGGCGGAAGGCTCGACGACGCCCACCTCGAGGGTGGTCATCCCGGTGCGGTGCGTGGCCCGCCCGGTCGCGTCGACGAGGCTGACGGACTGGTCGACGGGCGAGAGCCAGCTGTCGTCGTCGAGCCACGGGCAGGTGGCGGTGGAGTAGCCGAGCCGCGCGTACAGGGGCGAGTCGCCGGTGCGGTCGCCCTCGCGGGCGTGGTCCGTGCCGTGGTTGACCACCCGGACGACGCCGTCGGCCCGGGTGCCGCTGATCACCCAGCCGGGCGCGCGGACGACGCGCAGCACGTCGCCGTGCTCGACCGGCAGCGGCTCCTCCGGCGCGGTCCAGGCCGGGTGGTCGGCGGGCAGCGCGAGGCCGAGCAGCCCCTTGCTCGCCCAGTAGGGCGAGCCGGGGCCCGAGTACGACTGCGCCAGGCGCGGCCAGGCGTGGTGCCAGCCGAGCGTGAGCAGGCCGTCGTCGTCGGGGGCGCCCCGCTCGACGAAATGCCCCACCACGGCGGACGCCGCGCGCCGCAGCAGGCCCGGGGGCAGCGACGGCACCTCCGCCATCGCGCCCACCCAGAACGGCGCGGCCGCCGCGAACCGGTAGGTGAGGGAGCGGCCCTGCACCAGCGGCGACCCGTCGCCGCCGACCAGCGCCACCGCGTCCTGCAGGTAGCGGTCGAGCAACGCGACGTCGCGCTCGCGGCGCGGGGCCGCGAGGTCCGCCGCGCCCGCCATCCGCGCCCACAGGGTCGGGTACAGGTGCAGCGCCCAGCCGGCGTAGTGGTCGAAGGCGCGCTCGGCGCCGTCGGACATCCAGCCGTCCGCGCGCTCGAAGGAGTCGTGCGTCGCGAGGTCCGCGGCCATCTCGTCCAGGGAGTGCGGCCCGCCGACCGAGCGCAGGAACGTCTGCACGACCAGCCGGAACCAGACCCAGTTGATCCGCGGGTAGGTGTCGTCTCCGACGGCCTCCGCGAGGTAGTCGACCACGCGCTCCTGCACGGCCGGGTCGAGCCGGTCCCAGATCCACGGCCGCGTCAGGTCCAGGACCAGCGCGATCGACGCCGCCTCCACCTTGGCCTGCCCGTGCTGGGACAGCCGCACCCAGCGCTCGGGGTGGCGGGGGTCGGTCCCGGCGGCCAGGCCCGCGGCGTACCGCTCGGCGTACCCGTGCGGGTCGACGCCGCGCTCCCCCGCCAGCCGGAACCCGGCGAGCAGGAACGTGCGCGCGTAGCCCTCGAGACCGTCCACGGCGCGGCCGTAGCCGCCCTCGGCACCGGGGAGCGTCACCAGCGCGCCGTCCGGCGAGGTGTACGGCCGCACCGCGGCGAGCATCGTGTCCGCGAGCGCCGCCCAGCGGCCGCGGTCCCAGCCGGAGAGCTCGCTCACGGCGTGCCGGCCGGACGGTCGCGCGCCGTCGGCCTCTCGGGTCGCACCTGCGAGATCCATCGCGCCCTTCCTCGTCGAGGGTTCCGACCGCCGTGGCGATCACGCCCGATCATCCGCGATCGAACAGGAACAGAGTGAAGCGTTCAGGTTATCGCCATGTCCAGCATGTTGCTGTACCCTCATGATCGTTTTAGGTCGTTTGCTGGTCACCGATCCGAGACGAGGTCGTCGTGGACACCCCGCAGGACACCTTCGCCGGGCCGCTCGCCGCGACCCTCCCCCTGCCACCGCCCGGTGTCGAGCGCGCGGCGGCCCTGGACGCCCTGCTGCTCCCGCCCGACGCGGCGCTCCCCGTCCCGCCCGCGACCGAGCGAGGGCGGTGGGACCCCGCCCGCGGGGCGCTCGACGCCGCCACCGCGACCGCCGTCGTCGACCGCGCCGAGGCCGAGCTCGGCGCGCCGTGGCCCCTCCCGCTCGCGAGCACCGCGGCCCGCCTGCACCGCGACGGCGACCGTGACGCGCACGAGCAGCTCGTCTACGGCCGCGAGCGGCGCCTGTCCCGCGCGGCCGTCGCCGCGGCGGTCTCGCTCGGCACGTCGGGAGCCGACCGGTGGCTCGACGAGGTGGCGGACGGCGTCTGGCAGCTGTGCGAGCAGAGCTCCTGGTGCTGGCCGGCCCACGACGACTCCCTGCTCCGCCACGGGTCGGTGCTGCCCACGGTCACGGACCCGTACCTCGACCTCGGGGCCGGCGAGGTGGTCGGTCAGCTCGCGTGGGTGGACCACCTGCTCGGGGCGGGGCTCGACGCGCGCTACCCGGGCCTGCGTGCGCGGGTGCGCCACGAGGCGCGCGTCCGCGTCGTCGAGCCGTTCCTGCGCCGCCGCGACTGGCACTGGCTGGGGCTGGACGGCGACGTGCACAACTGGAACCCGTGGATCCACGGGAACGTGCTGGTCGCCGCCCTGCGCCTGCTCGACGGCGAGCACGAGGCCGCCCAGCGCGCCCGCGTCGTGGAGCTGGTGCTGCAGGGCCTGGACCGCTACGTCGCATGCCTGCCCGACGACGGCGCGATCGACGAGGGGTACGCCTACTGGTGGAACGGCGCCTGCCGCGCGCTCGAGGCTCTCGACGTGCTGGCGCACGCCACCGGCGGCGCCGTCGACGCCCTCGACCCCGGGCGGTCGCCCACCGCGCTGCGCGGGACCGTCGCCTTCCCGCACCGGATGCACCTGGGCGGGGCGTGGTACCTCAACCTGGCCGACGGCCAGGCCCGGCCGCACCTGACGCCGCCCTGGCGCGCCCTGCACCGCGCGGCGCTCCGCACGGGCGACCCCGACGCGGCGGCCCACGCGCTCGCGCACCGGGTGCCCGGGGCGGGCGCCGAGGAGCAGCAGGGGCTCGGGCGGCTGCTGCGCGCCCTCACCGACCGCGACTGGCAGGCGGCGCCCGACGCGCTCCCGCCGCTCCCCGCCGAGACCTGGCTCGGCTCCACCGAGGTGCTCCTGGCCCGCGAGTGCACGGGCGACGCGGCCGGGCTCGCGCTCGCCGTCAAGGGCGGCCACAACGCGGAGGCGCACAACCACAACGACGTCGGGTCCGTCGTCGTCGCGTCCGACGGCGTGCCCGTGGTGGTCGACGCGGGGCGTCCGACGTACACCGCGCGGACGTTCGGCCCCGACCGGTACCGGATCTGGACCATGCAGTCGTCGTGGCACTCCGTGCCCGAGGTCGCCGGGACCCCGCAGGCGGTGGGCGCCGACGCGCGGGCGCGCGACGTCCGCCCCGCCCTCTGCGGCCGCGGCACGGGGGCGCCGTCCGGCGTGACGCTGGACCTCGCCGCCGCGTACCCCGTCGCGGGGCTGCGGTCCTGGCGGCGCTCGGCACGCCTCGAGCGCGGCCCCGACGCCCGCGTCGTGGTGTCGGACGCCTGGGACCTCGACGACCGGCGCGACGACGGGCACGGCGACGGGCACGGGGACGGGCACGACGATCCCGAGGCGACGACGGTCCGCTTCCTCCTCGCCGGCGACGTCTCGCTGACGCCGGGGCGCGCCGTCGTCGTCCCGCTCGACGGCGCCCCTCTCCTGCACCTCGCGTGGCCGCCGGACGTCCCCGCCGCGCTCGTGGACCGCCCCCTCGACGACCCGGTGCTGAGCGAGGTGTGGGGCGACCGCCTCACACGCCTGGACCTCGACGTCACCGGCCGCGACGACCTGGAGGTCGTCATCGCGCGAGAGGTCGACGCGGAGGGATCAGGATGACCGGGCGGCGGGCCGTCGCCCGCCGCAGCGAGGAGGAAGAGTGACCACCGATCCGCAGCTGCGTGCCCCGCTCCCGGCCGAGCGCCGGACCGCCCTGCTCGCCGCCCTCGACCGCGACGGCGTCGTGCGGGTCGCCGACGTGTCGCGGGCCCTCGGCGTGACGGCCGTGACCGTGCGGCGCGACATCACGCAGCTCGAGCGGGAGGGCCGCCTCGTGCGCGTGCACGGGGGCGCCGTGCCCGCCGCCGCGCCGGCGGCCAGCGCCGCGCCCGCCCCGTCGCCGACCTCGCAGACCGTCGGGGTGCTCGTCCCCTCCCTGGACTACTACTGGCCCGGGGTGGTGCGCGGGATGGAGGCCGAGGCACGGGAGCACGGGCTGCGCGTCGTGCTCCGCGGCTCCTCGTACGAGACGCCGGACGAACGGCCCGCCCTGCAGCGACTGGCCGAGGCCGACGGGGTCAGCGGGCTGATCCTCGCCCCGCGCACCGACGGCACGCGGGGGGCCGACGTCGCCCGGTGGCTGCGGGACTCCGGCCTGCCCCACGTGCTCGTCGAGCGCGAGGCCGCGCTCGCTCCCCACCGCGAGGCGCTCGAGTCCGTGGTCTCGGACCACGCGCTCGGCGCGCTCATGGCCGTGCACCACCTCGCCGACCTCGGCCACCGCAGGGTGGGACTCGTGCTGTCGCGCGAGTCGCCGACGTCGCGCAAGATCGCCGCGGGCTGGCGCGCCGCCTGCGCCGGGCTCGGGCTGTCGACCGAGGAGCACTTCGAGCGGCTCGCGCCCGACCGCCGCAACCCCGAGTTCCCGGGGGCCGTGACGGAGGTCGTCGACACCGCGGTCGCCTCCGGCACGACGGCGCTGCTGGTGCACTCCGACCCCGAGGCGTCCGCCGTCGTGCAGGAGGCGATGGACCGGGGTCTCGGCGTGCCGGGCGATCTCTCGGTGCTGTCGTACGACGACGAGGTCGCCGGGCTCTTCAGCCCCGCCCTCACCGCCGTGCGGCCGCCGCGCGCCGCCGTCGGCCACGCCGCCGTCGACCTGCTGCTCAAGCGCCTCGCCGACCCCGAGCGCCCCGTGCACCGCGTGGCGATCAGCCCGCGCCTGGTGGTGCGGGAGTCGACGGGGCCGGTGCGCCCGGGGTAACCCACGGCCGCGGACGACGCTCGCCTCGTCGAAAGTTAACCGTGATTCACATGGGTGGCGTAGGGTGCGGCAGGACGACGCACGTCGCGCTCGGCGGGCCACGACGCCCGGGCGAGGCGATCCTGGACCCGGAGGTGACGGCGGATGACAGCACACCGGGCGACGGCCGGCGAGAAGGCCGGCACGCCGGCGACGGGCGAGCGCGCCGTGTACTTCGTCTCCGACGGCACCGGCATCACCGCCGAGACGCTGGGCGGCGCGCTCCTCGTGAACTTCCCGGGCGTCGCGTTCCGGCGCCACACCGTGCCGTTCGTCGACACCGACCGCGCCGCGCGCGCCCTCGTCGGCCAGATCGACCGGTCCGCGGCGGACGGCCTCGGCCCGATCGTCTTCACCACGGTGCGGGCGCCGGCCGTCCGCGAGGAGCTCGAGCGGTCGCGCGGCGTCCTCATCGACCTCCTCGGCGGGCACCTCGTCGAGCTCGAGCGCGCGCTGGGCACGACGTCCAGCGAGCACCTCGTCCCGTCGCACGGCGTCGGCGACCTGGAGCGCTACTTCGCCCGCATGCGCGCGGTCGAGTACGCCATCGAGCACGACGACGGGCAGAGCCGCCGCGCGCTCGACCTCGCCGACGTCGTCATCATCGCGCCGTCGCGCTGCGGCAAGACCCCCACCACCATGTACCTCGCGCTGCAGCACGGCCTCCTCGTCGCGAACTACCCCCTGACCGAGGACGACTTCCCGACCGACGACCTGCCGCCCGTGGTGGCGCCCTACGCCGCGCGGTGCTTCGGCCTCACCACGACGCCCCTGCGCCTGAGCCAGGTACGGCACGAGCGGCGCCCGAACTCGCGGTACGCGAGCCTCGCCCAGTGCCGGCTCGAGCTGCGCCAGGCCGAGGACCTCTACCGGCGCACGCGCGTCCCGTTCCTCAACTCCTCCACCAAGAGCGTCGAGGAGATGTCCGCCGTCATCCTCCAGACCATGAAGCTGCGCGGCTGACACCCCACGATCCGTACCCCACGATCCGCACCCACGAAGGGACCGACGATGGCCCACATCCTCTGGTTCGACGAGATCGGCATGGACGACCTGGCCCGGGTCGGCGGCAAGAACGCCTCCCTCGGGGAGATGGTGTCCCGGCTCCGGGCGGCCGACGTCCGCGTGCCGCGCGGGTTCGCCACCACCGCCGAGGCCTACCGCCGGTTCCTCGAGCACGACGACCTCGCGGGCCGGATCCGCGCCGCCGTCGAGGGCCTGGACACGGACGACGTCGCCGCCCTCGCGCGGGTGGGGTCGACCGTGCGCGGCTGGGTCGAGGAGCAGCCGTTCCCGGCCGACGTCGAGGCGGACGTCCGCGCGGCGTTCGCGACGCTCGTGGCCGAGGACCCCGAGCCGGAGCAGGTGACGTGGGCCGTGCGCTCCAGCGCCACCGCCGAGGACCTGCCCGACGCGTCGTTCGCGGGGCAGCAGGAGACCTTCCTCAACATCGGGGGCATCGACAACGTGCTGCACGCTGTGCGCTCCGTCTTCGCGTCCCTGTACAACGACCGCGCGATCGCCTACCGGGCGCACCACGGGTTCGACCAGCACGACGTCGCGCTCTCGGCCGGGGTGCAGCGGATGGTGCGCTCCGACGTCGGCGCCTCCGGCGTCATGTTCACGGTCGACACGGAGTCCGGGTTCGACCAGGCCGTCTTCGTCACCAGCTCCTACGGGCTCGGGGAGGCCGTGGTCCAGGGCGCGGTCAACCCGGACGAGTTCTACGTCTACAAGCCCGCGCTGCGCGCCGGCCGGCCTGCCGTCCTCAAGCGCTCCGTCGGCGAGAAGGCGGTCGCCATGCGCTACGCCGCCGGCCGGCACGTCGGCGGCAGCACGGTGTTCGCCGACGTCGACCCCGCCGAGCGCGCCCGCTTCTCGCTCACCGACGCCGAGGTCACGGAGCTCGGCCGCATCGCGCTCGTCATCGAGGAGCACTACGGGCGCCCCATGGACATCGAGTGGGGCAAGGACGGGGTGGACGGGAGGCTGTACGTCCTGCAGGCACGCCCCGAGACCGTGGTCTCGCGCGACTCGGGGAACGTCGTGCACCGGTTCACGCTCCGCGAGCACGGCACGGTCCTGCTGGAGGGGCGCGCCATCGGGCAGAAGGTCGGCGCCGGCCGCGCGCGGGTGCTGTCCTCCGTCGACCAGATGCACGACTTCGCGCCCGGGGACGTGCTCGTCGCGGACATGACCGACCCGGACTGGGAACCCATCATGAAGCGCGCCGCGGCGATCGTGACGAACCGCGGCGGGCGCACCTGCCACGCGGCGATCATCGCGCGCGAGCTCGGCATCCCGGCCGTCGTCGGGACGGGCACCGCGACCGCCGACCTGCCCGACGGGCGCGAGGTGACCGTCTCCTGCGCCGAGGGCGACGAGGGTCGCGTCTACGAGGGCCTGCTGGCGTTCGACGACGCCGCGACCGAGCTCGACCGGATGCCCGAGCCGCCCGTGAAGATCATGATGAACGTCGGCACCCCCGACCAGGCGTTCTCCTTCGCCCGGCTCCCGAACCACGGCGTCGGGCTGGCCCGCCTCGAGTTCATCATCAACCGGCAGATCGGCATCCACCCCCGCGCTCTGCTCGACGCCGACGAGCTGCCGGCCGAGCTGCGGGACGAGGTCGCGAGCCGTGCCGCCGCCTACCCCGACCCGCGCGAGTACTTCGTGCAGCGCGTCGCCGAGGGGGTGTCCACGATCGCCGCCGCCTTCGCGCCCGAGCCCGTCATCGTGCGCCTCAGCGACTTCAAGTCGAACGAGTACGCCAACCTCCTCGGCGGCACGCTGTACGAGCCCGACGAGGAGAACCCGATGATCGGCTACCGGGGCGCGTCCCGGTACCTCTCCCCCGACTTCCGCGAGTGCTTCGACATGGAGTGCGAGGCGCTGCGCCGCGTGCGCGACGACATGGGGCTCACCAACGTGCGGGTCATGATCCCGTTCGTGCGTACCGTGGCCGAGGCCGAGGGGGTCGTCGAGCTCCTCGCCGAGAACGGGCTGCGGCGCGGCGAGAACGACCTCCAGGTCGTCATGATGTGCGAGGTGCCGTCCAACGCCCTGCTCGCCGACGAGTTCCTCGAGCACGTCGACGGCTTCTCGATCGGGTCCAACGACCTGACCCAGCTCACGCTCGGCCTCGACCGCGACTCCGCGCTCGTCGCCCACGCGTTCGACGAGCGCGACGCCGCCGTCCGTGAGCTCCTCGGGCTCGCCATCGACGCCTGCCGCCGGCACGGCAAGTACATCGGCATCTGCGGCCAGGGTCCGTCCGACCACGCCGACTTCGCCCAGTGGCTCGTCGAGCGCGGCATCGAGTCCGTGTCCCTCAACCCCGACACCGTCGTCGACACCTGGCTCGCGCTCGCGGCCACCGCGGACGAGAGGAGCACGCGTGCCTGATGTCCCGGCCCCGACGAGCTCACACCCTCGACCCGACCCGAGCTGACCACCGTCCGCTTCCTCCGCAACGAGATCACGTCCCCGTACGTCTCGGTCGGCGCCTACACCTACTCCGACACCGAGGGGAGCGACGCCCCCCCTTCGAGCAGGCGAACGTCAAGTACCTCTACGGGCCGCAACGGCTCGTCATCGGCCGCTTCACCACGATCGGCCGGCGCGTGGTCGGAGCGGACGCTCGAGACCTTCTTGGCGCTCGAGCAACCCGGCGACACCACGGTCGGCAACGACGTGTGGATCGGCCGCGAGGCGACGATCATGCCCGGGGTCACCATCGGCGACGGCGCCGTCGTCGGCGCGCACAGCGTGGTGACGAAGGACGTCGAGCCCTACGCCGTCGTCGCCGGCAACCCGCGTGGCACCTCCGCGTGCGGTTCGACCCCGACGACGTCGACCGGCTGCTGGCCGTCCGCTGGTGGGACTGGCCTGTCGAGGACGTGCCCGGAGCCGACCTGACGGCTCGCGTGCGGACGTCGACGAGAGCCACGCGGCGTCGGGGTGCCGTAGGGTCCCGCGCATGACCGACCAGAGCGGCACCGCGGCGACCGACGAACGGCCTCGGATCGTGAGGCCGGTGCGGACGATCGACTACCACACGGCGGGCGAGCCGTTCCGCATCGTGCCGGCGCCGCCCGTGCCGATCCCCGGCGCGACCGTCGCCGAGCGTCGCCGGCGCGCGATCGACGACCCGGACGTCGACGGGCTGCGCCGCCTGCTGTGCTTCGAGCCGCGCGGCCACGCCGACATGTACGGCGGCTTCGTCACCCCGCCGGACGACGAGGGCGCGCACCTCGGCGTCCTGTTCTGGCACAAGGACGGGTTCTCCACGGCGTGCGGCCACGGGACCATCGCGCTCGGCGCGTGGGCCGTGCGCTCCGGCCTGGTGCCCGCCGACCCGTCCGGGACGACCGACGTGGTGATCGACGTGCCGTCCGGGCGGGTGACCGCCCGCGTGCGCACCGGTGAGGACGGCCGCGTGCACGAGGTCGACTTCGTGAACGTGCCGAGCGCGTTGTTCGCCGCCGACGTGCCCGTGGCCACGAGCCGCGGCGAGATCCGTGCCGACCTCGCCTGGGGCGGCGCTCTGTACGCGTGCGTCGACGCCGCGAGCGCGGGCCTCACGGTGGCGCCCGAGAACCTGGGCGAGATCATCGCCCTCGGCCGTGAGGTCAAGGCCGCTCTCGCCGGCGACCCCCGCCTCGAGCACCCGTCCGACTCCCGGCTGAGCGGCCTGTACGGGACGATCGTCGTCGACGACCTCGGCACGTCGCCCGACGGGGGCCCGCACCAGCGGAACGTGACGATCTTCGCCGACGGCCAGGTCGACCGCTCCCCGTGCGGGTCCGGCACGGCGGCGCGGGTCGCCGTCCTCGCCGCCACGGGGCGGCTGGGCGACGACCAGGTGCTCGTCCACGACTCGATCGTCGGCACCCGGTTCCGCGCCCGCGTCCTGGAGCACGTGACCGACCACGGCCGCGACGCCGTCGTCCCGGTCGTCAGCGGCACCGCGCACCACGTCGCCACGTCGGTGTTCGAGGTCGACCCCGACGACACGCTGATTCCCGGGTTCGTGCTGCGCTGACCGGGCGCGACGCGCCGCCGTCCTTCTCAGGGTCGGCGACCCGGACGCCGTCGCCGACCACGTCCTCGCCTGGATCAGCCGCCGCTCACCCATTCCGAAGCAGGCCGTGGCGCCCGCACGCGTGCACGGCACGACCCGTGAGATGACGCAGAGGTGTGAACCACCCCACTCGCCGGAGGCTTACGCGACCATCGAGCAACTGATTAGGGTTGCCTTGCCTTAGTCGATGCCGCGGTTCGCCCCGGCCTGTCCACCTGGAGCCTCTGTGCGCACCCGGTCCCGCCTCGTCCCGTCCCTCGCCATCGCCGCGTTGGCGCTCGGCCTCGCCGCCTGCTCGTCGGACGGCGCCGGCACCTCCGAGGGCGTGCCCGACGCCGCCGCCTCGGCCGACGTCGCCGCGGACGCCGCGGCCCCGGAGAACCTGCCCGACGGCTGGACCTTCGCGGCAGGGTCGGACGTGCCGTCGGTCGAGGCCGAGCCCGCGCTCCCCGTGGACGTGGTGGACGGCACCGGCACGGAGGTCACCGTGAGCGACGCGAGCAAGATCATCGTGGGCGGCGACGACGTCGCGGAGATCCTCGGCGGCCTCGGGCTGGCCGACCTGGTCTACGCGGCCCCGACCAACAGCGCGTCGGAGATCTCCCTCTCCGCGCCGGAGCAGTACGAGTTCAGCCAGGAGACCGGCACCGAGGGCCTGCTCTCGCTCGACGGCACCCTGTTCATCGGCAACAACACCGCCCGTCACGGCGACGTCGCGGAGCAGTTCCGCAAGGCCGGCGTCGACGCCGTGGTCGTCGACGACCAGCAGAGCACCGGCGACAAGATCCGCGCCGTCGCGTCCTACCTCGGCGTCGACGAGGCGGGCGAGGAGCTCGCCGCCGACGTCGACGCGCAGCTCGCCGAGGCGTCCGAGACCGCCGCCGGGCTCGGCGACCTGCGCGTCCTCCAGGTGACGTCGTCCGGCGCGGGCGGCGCGAACGCCGTCGTCGGCACGGGCACCGCCGGGGCCGACGTCGCCGAGGCGCTGGGCGTGACCAGCGTGGGCGTCGAGGCGAAGCTGCGCGGGTTCTCGCGCGACTACAGCGACGAGGGCCTGCTCTCCACGGAGCCCGACGTGCTGCTGCTCGGCACCGCCGACCTCGAGGAGTGGGGCGGGCTCGAGGGCTTCGCCGCGGCGTTCCCGACCCTGCTCGACACCCCCGCCGGCCAGTCGAACCGCGTGATCGTCATGCCGGACGACCAGATCAAGGTGAGCGGCCCGGCCTCCGGCGCCGGCGCCCTGGCCCTCGCGCAGGCGCTCGCCGAGACGGCGGAGTGAGCCTCCGCACCGGGGCCGTCCGCCGGGCGCCGCTCGTTGCCGGCGTCGTCGGTGGCGGCGTGCTGCTGCTCGTCGCCGTCGTGCTCTCGATCGGCATCGGCCCGATCGGGCTCGCGCCGCGCGACGTGCTCGCCGTCGTCGCCCACGAGCTCCTCGGCGCGGGCGACGGCGGCGAGCGCCTCGCCACGACGGTCGTCATGGACCTGCGCATGCCGCGCGTGCTGTTCGGCGCGCTGGCCGGGGCGGCCCTCGCGGCGTCGGGCGCGGCGCTGCAGAGCCTGTTCAACAACCCGCTGGCCGACCCGGGGGTCATCGGCGTGAGCGGCGGCGCGTCCGCCGGGGCGGTGCTGGCGATCGTGGCGCTGCCCGCGGCGGGCTCCACCTGGGTGGTGCCCGCCGCGGCGTTCGCCGGCGGCCTGCTCGCCACGGCCCTCATCTACGCGCTCGCGCGCCCCGGCCGCGGCACCGGCACGTCCCGCCTGCTGCTGGTCGGCATCGCGGTGGGTGCGGCGTGCGCGTCGGTCACCGGGTTCTGCACCTTCATGGCCGACGACGACCAGCTCCGGGACATCGTCTTCTGGCAGATGGGGTCCCTCGCCTCCGTGGACTGGACGGAGCTCGCGATCGGGGCCGTCGTCGTGGTGGCCGGCGTCGCCGTGCTGGTCGCCATGCACCAGCGCCTCGACATGCTCACCCTCGGCGAGCGACAGGCCCGGCACCTAGGGCTCGACGTGACGCGCGCGCGGGCGGTGCTGGTCGTCGTGACGGCGCTGCTCACCGCCGTCACCGTGGCGTTCGCGGGGATCATCGGGTTCGTCGGGCTCGTGGTGCCGCACATCGTACGGATGGCGTTCGGGCCCGCGCACCGCGCGCTGATCCCGATGTCCGCGCTGGTGGGCGGCCTGCTCATCGTGCTCGCCGACACCGCCGCGCGCACCGTCGCGCCGCCGTCGGAGGTGCCGATCGGGCTGTTCACCTCGGCGCTCGGCGCGCCGTTCTTCCTGTGGCTCGTGCTGCGCGAGCGGCCGGGGGTCGGAGCATGAGCGCACCGGTCGTCCAGGCGCAAGGCGTGGGGTTCCGCGTCGGCGAGCACACCCTGCTCGACGACGTGTCCCTGGAGCTGCACGCGGGCAGCGTCGTGGCGCTCGTCGGCCCCAACGGCGCGGGCAAGTCGACGATGCTCGGCCTCGTCTCCGGGGACCGGGCGCCGACGTGGGGCCGCTTGCTCGTCGCCGGCCGCGCGCCGCAGGAGTGGCGCGCCGCCGACCTCGCGCGGCAGCGGTCGGTCATGGTGCAGCAGCACGACGTGCGGTTCGCCTTCAGCGTCCGCGAGATCGTCGCGATGGGCCGCATCCCGCACCGCGCGTCGGACCGCGACGACACGGCGGTCGACGCCGCCCTGGCCGCCGCCGACCTCGAGGCCCTGGCGGGGCGGGACGCCACCACGCTGTCGGGCGGCGAGCTGGCCCGAACGGTCTTCGCGCGGGTCTTGGCGCAGGAGACGCCGCTGGTGCTGCTCGACGAACCGACCGCCGCCCTCGACCTGCGCCACCAGGAGGCGGTGATGCGCACGTCGCGGCGGCTCGCCGACGCGGGCGCGTGCGTCGTCGTCGTGCTGCACGACCTCACGCTCGCCGCCCGGTACGCCGACCGTGTCGCCGTGTTCCACGGCGGCCGCCTGGTCGCCGACGGCGACCCGCGCGCCGTCATCACCGAGGAGCGGGTCGCCGAGGTGTACGGGCAGAAGGTCTGCGTGCTCGACCACCCCGTGTCGGGCCTGCCGCTGGTGGTGCCGGTATGACCGACTGGGAGGGCTGGGCACCGCTCCCCCGGCCCGCCGGGCGCACGACGGTCGAGGTGCTCCGCGCACCCGAGCCGCCGGCGGCGCCCCGGGACCGGCGCAGCCCGGACGTCGTGCTGCGCCCGGGCGGGCGGGCTCACGTCACGTTCCGGCTGCACGCCCCCGAGGCGCGGGCCGTGGCGCTGGCCGCGAGCGGGTGGTGGCAGCCGCAGCGCCCGGACGTCTGCGACTTCGCGCCCCGCCCGGACGGCTGGTGGCAGGGCACGTTCGACGTCCCGGACGACTGGGAGGCGAGCTACCGCTTCCTGGTGCACGACGGCGGCCACGACGGGCGGCAGGATCCCGGCTGGTGGGCGCGTGGCCTGCGCGACCCCGGCGCACCGGGCCGGACGGACCCCCACAACCCGCACGGCCACGGCGCCGGTCGAGGCCTGGCGAGCTCGGTCCTGTGGCTGCCAGGAGCCGGCAAGCGGCCCTGGCTGGCGGGGTTCGGCGACGTCTCCGCCGTCCCGCCACGCCTGGCGACCCGAGCCGACGAGCCGCGCGCCTGGTGGTGGGTACCTGAGCGCCCCGCCGGGGAGCCGCTGCCGCTTCTGATACTGCTCGACGGCGAGGCGCACGCGGAGCGGCTCGGCACAGCGCGCGTGCTCGCGGACGCCGCGGCCGCGGGTGCGCTGCCGCCGGTCGCGGTGGTGATGGTGGCCTCGGGGCCCGACCGCGCCCGGGTGCTCGGCGTGCCCGGCGGGGTCGCCCGGTGGGTGGGCGAGCGACTGGTGCCGCGGCTGCGACGCGAAGGCGTGGGCGGACGCCGGATCGAGGCCGATCCGCGCCGCGTCGTCGTCGCGGGCTCGAGCTTCGGCGGGCTCTCGGCGCTGTTCGCCGCGGCGCGCTTCCCCGACGTCGTGGGCGCCGCGGTCGCGCAGTCGCCGTCACTGTGGCGCTACCCGCCCGGTGCGTTGGTGGAGCCGCTGGCCCGCGTCGCACCGCGGGTGCGGCTGCGCCTGCAGGCGGGGCGGTACGAGGGCGCCGCGGCGTCCGAGGAGCTGGCCCGCGCCCTCGTGCTCCGTGGCGCGGACGTGTCGTCGCAGGTCGTGACCGGAGGCCACGACTGGGCGTGGTGGGTGCCCCGCACGGTGGAGGCGACGGCCGCCCTGCTCGCCTGAGCCCGGCCCCCGGGCAGCTGACGTTCCTGAGACCGTGACGTCCGTCGAGCCGTCATCGTCGCGACGTCGCAGGGGAGCACGTCGCAGGCGGCCACGTCGGTCAGCCGACCCGACCCCCGCCCCGGGTTTCCTCAAGCACAGCAAGCAGGTCGACGTGCACCAGCGCGCCGCCGCCGAGGGTGGCGGCCACGACCTGCCGGGCCGGACGGTCCGCCGGGTCCGGGAACAGGGCCGTCCACTCGCGGTTGAGCGCCTCGCGGTCGCCGGGGTCGACGAGATGCACCGTCAGCTTGAGGACGTCGCCCGGGCCGCCGCCCGCTGCGGCGAGCACGGCGCGCACGTGCCGGAAGACGTTCGCACACTGCGCGTCGAGGCCATCCGGCATCTCCCGCGTGCCCGGGTCCCGCCCGGTCAGCGCGCCGGTGGCGAGGAACGGGCCGACCCGGCTCGCCACCGGCACCGGATTCGCGTGCGCGAACCCCGGCACGTCCACGGTCGTGCGGCGGCCCACGGTCATCCCGCCTGATCCGGCTCGGGGACGATGGCGTTCTCGAGCGCCCCGAGGCCTTCGATCTCCGCGCGCACGACGTCGCCGACCTTGAGGAACCTCCCGGTCGGCGCGCCGATCCCCGACGGCGTGCCGGTGGCCAGCACGTCGCCCGGCTCGAGCGTCATCACCTGCGTGAGGTAGGCGATCTGCTCGTAGACGTCGTCGATCATGTCGTCGGTGCGCCAGTCCTGGCGCACCTCGCCGTTCACGGTGAGGCGCATCCCCAGGTCGAGGGGGTCGTGCACCTCGTCGTCGGTGGTCAGCCACGGGCCGAGCGGGCCGTGCGTGTCGAACGACTTGCCCAGCGTGAACGTGGGCGACCGCTTCTGCAGCCAGTCCCGTACCGACACGTCGTTCGCCACCATGTACCCCGCGATCACGGACCGCGCGTCGGCGGCGGCGACGTGCTTGCACCGCTTCCCGATGACGACGGCGAGCTCGATCTCGTAGTCCAGCTCGTCGGAGACGTCGGGCTTCACGATGCCGGCGCGCGGCCCGACGATGCACGAGACCTGCTTGTTGAACCACAGCTGGCTGGTGGGCACCGGGATGCCGGCCTGCCGCGCCTCCTCGGCGTGCGCGGCGTAGTTCATGCCGATGCCGAGGTACTTCTGCGGGTCGTCGACCGGCGCCTCCAGCACGACGCCGGACAGGGCGTACGTCTCCCCCGAGGCCCGGGCGACCGCCTCCCGCCCGGCGCCGAGGTCCGGCAGGATCGCGCGCAGCGACGTGCCGGCGACGTCGGAGACGTCGGTGACCGTGAGCGAGGCGGCGTCGGTGACGTCGCCGTCCACCCGCCCCAGGCGGACGGGGCCGTCACCGACCCGGAACCGTGCAAGCTTCATCTCTCGTTCCCGTCCTTCGTGTCCTCGGCGCGTGCCTGCTGCTCCGACGGCAGCGCGCCCCACACCTGCTCGCCGTCGGGCGTCATCTGGAAGCTGACGAACCGCCAGGCGCCGTCGTCGCCGCGCACGACGACCTGCGTGACGACGCCCGCGAGCACTCGCGGGGCGCCGTCCGGTCCGCGCATGTGGTTGACGATGCGCCCGGTGACAACGCCGACGTCCCCGACGAGGCGCACCAGCAGGTCGTCGCGCACGACGTCGACGTACGCGCGCCGCGTGGCGACGTGCTCCAACAGCTGCGCCTTCGTGTGCACCAGGCCGGGGGCGTGCACGTGCACGAGGGAGTCGTCGAACATCGCGTCCAGGGCGTCGACGTCCCCCGCGACAAGGGCGTCGCGACGACGCTCCTCGAGCGCGAGGATCTCCGCACGGGTCGCGGCGTCGGGCACGGTCACGGGACTGGTCACGGGGTAGGGCTGCTGGCCCATGCTCTCCTCCTCAGGCCTGTCGAACAGCGGTCAGCGCGTGCTCGGTGCGGAAGCCGGTGGTCTCGCCGGCCTCGAAGCCGGGACGCGGCTGGCCGACCATCGCGTGGTACTTGCTGAAGATCTCGTCGGCCTCGGCCAGCGGCAGCACGGTCTCGATGTCCTCGAACGGCTCGCAGTTCGTGCGGTCGGCGACCATGCGGCGGATCACCTCGTACCCCTCGCCGCGGTGCGCCATGACCATGCCGTTGACCTTGAGCAGGCGCTCGGCCTCGAAGGCCTTCAGCGCGGCGGCGGGGTCGTCGATCGTGGCGAGCTTCTCCGCGAGCACGGCGCCGTCGACGATCGCCTGGCAGGCGCCGTTGCCGCCGCGCGGGTACATGGCGTGGGCGGCGTCGCCGACCAGCACGACGCGGCCGTCGGTCCAGGACTCCAGCGGGTCGTGCCGGATCAGCGGGAACAGGTATACCTCGCGGGCGTCGCGCAGCATCTGCTGCACGTCGAGGAAAGGCAGCTTCACGGTGTCGAACAGCGGCACGATCTCGGCGACGTCGCCGACGGCGTTCCAGTCCTCGACGGTCTCGTCGCGCTCGCGCTCCACCACCCAGTTCACGAGCGTCTTGCCCGTGCCCTCGAAGTCGTCGGCGATCGGGTACACGATCATCGTCGCGATCTGCGGGGCGCCGATGTGCAGGATGGTGTGCCCGTCGCGGTACGGCTCCATGAGTGTGGTGCCGCGGTACATGGTGATCCCGGAGTAGTGCGGCTCGGCGCTCGCGGGGTGCATCTGCCGCCGCACCACGGAGTTGATGCCGTCCGCGGCCACCACGACGTCGGCGCGGACCTGGCCGCGCGTGCCGTCCGCGTGCTCGACGTCGAGCGTGACGCCGTCGCCGTCCTGCGTGTAGCCGAGGGTGCGCACGCCCTGCACCACGGAGTCCGCGCCGAGGCGGTCGAGCACCGTGCGGTACAGCAGCATCTGGAGGTAGCCGCGATGCACGAACCGCTGCTCGTGCAGGTAGCCCATGTGCACGCCGCAGCGTTCGGCGTAGATCTCCTGGCCGTGGTTGTTGTAGAAGATCGAGTCGCGCGCGTCGACGGAGATGGCCCGGAACTCCTCGAGCAGGCCGAGCTCCTCGAGCTCCTTGGTGCCGTACACCTTGACGTCGATGCCGACGCCGAGCGGCCGGAGCTGCGCCACGGTCTCGTAGATGCGCGGGCGGAACCCGCGCTGGTGCAGCCGCAGCGCGGCGGCCAGGCCCGCGGGGCCGGCGCCGACGATGGCGATGTCGAGCTGGGGGTCTGGCATGGACGTCCTCGTCTCTGGTGGGGTGGTTCGGGGCCGCGGCGTCAGCCGACGACGGCGGGGCTCAGGTCGCGCGCGAGCTCGCGCAGGAAGCGGGTCGTGGCGTCCCAGGCGCGCTCCGCGTTGCGCGGGTGGTACGCGACCGCCTCGGGCGTCGGGGAGAACCGGGCGTGCGGGCTGGTGAAGGCGTGCCGGGTGCCGCTGTAGAGGTCGGTCTCCCAGTCGAGGCCCGCGCCGGTCATGGCCCGCTGCAAGGAGTCGCGCTGCGCGGCGGTGGCCATGGGGTCCTGGTCCCCGGTGCACAGCAGCACCCGGGCGGTGGGGTCGCACGCGCCCCAGCCGGCGTCGGCGTCGAGCAGGTCCAGGCCCGGGTGCACGCTCACGACGCCGCGGACGGCTCCGCCCGTGCGCAGGTGCTCGAGCGCCGAGGAACCGCCGAAGCAGTACCCGAGCGCGACGATCGCGTCGTCGTCGATCTCGGGCTGCTCGGCCGCGGCCGCGTGGGCGGCCGCGACGCGCGCCGCCCAGCGCGGACGGTCCGCGACCATGGCGCCGATCAGCGCGCCGATCTCGTCCTGCGTGCGCGGTCGGGCCCGCTCTCCCCAGACGTCTGCGGCGAGGACGGCGAACCCCACCCCCGCCAGCCGCTCGGCGATCGCGAGCATGTCGTCGCTCAGGCCGAAGGCGTCGTGCAGGAGCAGCACGCCTGGCGCGCCCCGCACGCCGGCGGGCGCGCGCAGCGCGCCGAGCATGCGGGTGCCGTCGTGGCCGTACTCGACGTCGCGTGCGGTCAGGTCGTTCATGGGATGCCTTCCTGGGGCTTCGTCGTCCGGGAGGCGTCGAGGAGGCGGACGGCCCGCTGCGGTGCGGGTCCCTCGCTCGACGGTGAAGCGTGCGCCGATCGTAGGAACACTTCCTACACGATTTCAAGTGTGGAACGGCGACGAAGAGTCTGGATCCAGGGGTGCCCCGACGAGATTTCTCCGCATCAGCGGCGTCAACCCGGGCATCCTGCGACCTTCACCCGGCGCGTCCATGCGTCAGGGGGTTGATCCATCCGGACCGATCTGCATATGATTTCTCACACGATCTGGCGCTCGGTCGGGTCGCTCATGAGTACCACAGGCACGACGCCCGCGATGCTGCGAGCGGCGTGCGATCCTCCTGAACGCAAGAGCCCACCGCGCCGGTGCGGGTCGCACGCCGATGTGCTTCAGGGAACGACCGCAAGACGGGAGCAGCCAGCGACATGACCGTCGTCGACATCAACATCCACCACCTGCCCGAGGACCTCTTCACCAACGAGAAGATCCTGGGCGGCTTCCTGAACAGCGCCCCGCGCGGTTTCGGGGAGATCGCCCGCGTCGAGACGATGGCCAGCGGCAAGAAGCACCTCATCCTGGAGAAGCCCGCCGGCCACCAGAACCTCAACTACGTCGAGGGCGACTACTCCGCCGAGGCGAAGCTCGCCGCGATGGACGACGCCGGCGTGGACTACGGCGTCATGCGCGTGCCCGTCTGGCAGGAGTGGCTCGACCTCGAGACCTGCAAGGCCGTCAACGACAACGCCGCCGACATCGTCAAGCGGTCGAACGGGCGGCTGTTCTTCACCGCCTGCGTGCCGCCGTGGGGCGGCAAGGAGAACATCGACGAGCTCAAGCGCTGCATCGACCTCGGCGCCGTCGGCGTCCAGCTCGCCTGCCACTACGGGCAGCTGTACCTGGACGACCCGGTCTTCGAGCCCTACCTGCGCGAGATCGAGAAGCTCGACATCCCCGTCATCGCGCACCACACCCCCCTGCCGGTCGAGTGGCGGTCGGTCGTCGACTACACCAACCTGCGCCGCGAGTACGGGCGCATCGTCGACCAGGCCACCGCCGTCGGGCGCGAGCTGTTCAGCGGCATGTTCGACCGCATGCCCGGGCTGCGCTTCATCCACACCATGTTCGGCGGCAACTGGTTCGCGAACCAGGCGCTCCTCATGCCGCACGCGTCGAACAAGGCGGAGTCGCTCACCCGCCTCGACCCGACGGGCGGCGACAAGATCCAAAGCTACCTCGACAACAACCTCTTCTTCGACATGACCCACCCCCACTCGTGGGGCAAGCAGCAGGTGGAGGCGGCCATCGCGATCGGCGGCGCCGACCACTACCTGTTCGGATCCTCGTTCCCCGTGTTCTACGGCTGGATGAGCCAGGGCGTCGAGTTCGTCAAGAACGAGCTGGAGATCACCGACGCCGAGCGCGAGCTCGTTCTGGCAGGCAACGCCGCCCGCCTGTTCAACCTCCCCATCTGACCCGACAGCCTGACTGACCCGCCCGAGCGGGGCCCGGCGCGAGCGCCGGTGCCCCCGCCTCGGCCTCCCCTCGAACCGTGCATGCCGGCGCAAGGAGGCGCCCCCACCATGTCGATGTTCACGCCGAAGTCCACGGTGACGACCACGCCGACGTCCCTGCCGAAGCCCGGCTTCCTCGTGCGGGGCCTGGCCACCGCGGCGATCCTCGCGCTGGGCCTCAGCGCCTGCACCTCCGGCGGCGCGGCCGAGGACCCCGGCGCCTCCACCGCGGCGAACGCCGGCTCTGGCCCTGTGCCCGGATCCGTCCTGCGAGTGAACTGGGGCGGCTTCCCCGAGAGCTGGGCCCCGGGCGCCGAGATGGAGGCCGGCTTCCTGCGCATCCCCTACGAGAACCTGGTCGCGCTCGGCGCGGACGGCGAGATCGAGCCCGTCCTCGCCACGGAGTGGGAGCAGACCGACGACGCGCTCACGCTCACCCTGCGCGACGACGTCACGTTCCACGACGGCACGCCGTTCGACGCCGAGGCCGTCAAGGTCAACCTCGAGACGGTCCAGAGCACCCCCGGGCCGTACGCCGGCCCGTTCCAGGTGATCTCGTCGATCGACGTCGTCGACCCGCAGACCGTGAGGCTCAACCTCAGCGAGCCGACGCCGTCGCTGCTCACCACGCTGACCACCCGGGCGGCGCCGATGGCGAGCCCGACCGCGATCGAGGCGGGCACCATCGCGCAGGTCCCCGTCGGGACGGGCCCGTGGGCCTACGACGAGGCGGCGTCCGTGCCCGGCACGCGGCTCGTCTTCGGCCCCGCCGACGACTACTGGGGCGACCCGGTGGGCTTCGAGACGGTGCAGCTGGTCGCGATCCCGGAGGACAACGCGGCCTCGGCGGCGCTGGGCAACGGGGAGATCGACCTCACCGACACCGAGACCAACCAGTTCACCACCCTGGACGGCACGCCCGGCGTCGACCGCCTGTCGTACCCCGCCATCCGCAACAACCCGATCTTCTTCGACCGCGGTCCGGGCGGGATGTTCGAGGACGTCGCCGTGCGCCAGGCCGCGTGCACCGCCATCGACACCGAGGTGCTGGCCAAGCTCGAACCCGACTGGACCGTCCGCACCCAGCACTTCTCCGAGGGCGAGCAGGGCTACAACCCGGACATCGCCGGGTACACGCATGACGCCGCGAACGCGCAGGAGCTGTACGACTCGGCCGGCAGCCCGCCCGTCGACGCCGACATGCTCGCGACCGTGTTCAACGAGAACCAGATGAAGATCTACGCCGAGCAGATGGGCGAGATCGGCATGAAGGTCACCGTGCAGAGCGCGCCGCCGCCCCAGTACTTCTCCGAGTGGAACAGCGGCAAGTACCCGCTCGGGCTCGGCGGCAACGACGAGCTGACGCCCTTCGACTGGTACAAGGCGTGGTTCTCCGCCGACGCACCGGGCAACCCGTCCGGCGTCGAGAGCGACGAGCTCAAGGCCGCCGCCGACGCCGCCATCGCGGCCGGCACCGGCGACGAGGCGGACGCCCTGTGGGCGAAGGTCACGAAGATCATCTCCGACGAGGCCCTGACCTGCGCCCACGTGGCCGGGGAGGAGCTGCTCGCCTGGAACACGACGACCGTGACGGACGTCGAGGCGCCCACGCAGCCGTGGGAGACCAACCTCGTGAACTACCGCGCGCTGCGCCCGGCGAGCTGACATGGGCAAGCTCGTCGCCTACCGGCTGCTGTTCGCCGTCCCGCAGCTCCTGGTCATCTCGATCCTGGTGTTCTCGCTGACATACCTCGTGCCCGGCAGCCCCGCCGCCGCGATGCTCGGCACGTCCGCGACCCCCGAGGCGATCGCCCACGTCGAGGCCCAGCTGGGCCTCGACCGGCCGCCCCTGGAACGGTTCGTCGAGTGGTTCGGCGCGCTGCTCACCGGGGACCTGGGGACGTCGTTCCGCGCGGGGATGCCGGTGACCGACCTGCTCGCGCAGCGCCTCCCGGCGACGCTGTCGGTCGTGGCGGGCGGCATCGTCGTGGCACTGGTGCTGGGGGTGGGCGCCGGGGTGTTCACGGGCACCCGCCCCAGCACCCTCGCCGACCGGCTGGTCACGGGCGGCACGGTGCTCGGGCTCGCGATCCCCGAGTTCTGGCTCGGGCTGCTCCTCACGTCCCTCTTCGCGGTGCAGCTCGGCTGGGTGCCGATCGTCGCGTGGACGCCCCTCACGGCGGACCCGCTCGCGTGGCTCCGCGGCCTGGTGCTGCCGTCGCTCGCCCTCGGCGTCACGGGCGGCGCGATCATCGCCCGTCAGACGCGGGCCGCGATGGTCACCTCGATGTCGGCCCCGTACGCGGACACCCTCACCGCGGCGGGCGTGCCCCGCCGCACGCAGATCGCCCGCTACGGCGTGAAGAACGCCCTCGTGCCCGTCCTGGCGTCGACGGGAGTCACCTTCGCCATCCTCATCGGCGTGAGCTTCGTCGTCGAGAAGGTGTTCGCCCTGCCCGGCCTCGGCAGCCTCATGCTCACCAGCGTCATCGGGCAGGACTTCCCCGTCGTGCAGGGCGTGGTGCTCGTGACCGCGACGCTCGTGATCGTCGTCAACCTCGTGATCGACATCTGCTACGGACTCATCAACCCGCAAGCGAGGCCCCAGTGAGCAACGCCGTCATCCTCGACCCCGCCGACCGGTCCCCCGCCGGTGCGCAGGCGCGCGGCGTCGCCCAGGCGTGGCACCGGCTGCGCCGCCAGCCGTCCACGCTGTTCGCCGTCGTCGTGGTCGCCGTCCTCCTAATCGTCGCGGTCGCGGCGCCGCTGCTCGCCCCGTTCGCGCCGGAGGCCACCGATTTCGACGCGCCCCTGTCCGGCCCGACGGCGGAGCATCCGCTGGGCACCGCCGACCTCGGCCAGGACCTGCTGAGCCAGCTGATCTACGGCGCCCGTACCGCGCTGGTCGTGGCCGGCGGCTCCGTGCTCGTCGCGATGCTCATCGGTGTACCGATCGGCCTCGTGCTCGGGTACAAGGGCGGCTGGTACGACCGGATCGGCTCGCGCGGGCTCGACATCGCCGACGCCCTGCCCGGCCTCATGGTCGGCTTCGTCGTCATCGCGATCCTGGGCCGCGGCATGGCCGTGCTGGTGCTCGCGATCGGGCTGGTGTTCTGCATGAACTTCGCCCGCATGACGCGGGCCATCACGCTCACCGAGCGCAAGAAGCTCTACGTCGAGTCGGCGCACGTGTCCGGGCTGCGCGAGCGACAGATCGTGTTCGGCCAGGTGCTGCCCAACCTCGCCGGCCCGCTCGCCGTTCAGGCCGCCGTCTTCCTCGGCTCGGCGATCAAGGTCGAGGCGGCGCTGTCGTTCCTCGGCCTCGGGCTGGGCGACGACCAGCCGTCCTGGGGCGGCATGCTCGGCGTCGCCGCCGAGCACCAGGCCGACCGCCCGCTGATGGCGGTCGCCCCCGGCCTCGCGATCCTCCTCACCGTGCTGGCGTTCAACCTGCTCGGCGACGGCATCAACGACGCGCTGTCCGGCCGCCGGACCACCGGCCGTCGGCGCACCGCGCTGCTCGGCCGGCTGCGGCCGCCCGCGTCGCCCACGCTCGCGGAGGTCCGCGCCGCGGGAGCGGCCGGTCAGACCGCGGAGCGCAGCACAGTGCCCGGAGCGGTGCCCGGTGCAGGGCCCGGCGACACCTCGCCGGCGGCTGCCTCGTCCGTCGCCACGCCCGACGACGGCACGACGGGCCCCGCGGACGCGGTGCTCGACGTGCGCAGCGCGACGATCGTCGCGGACCGCCCGGACGGGACCGCCGTCACGCTGGTGCACGACGTGTCCCTCCGGGTGGGGCGCGGCGAGATCCTCGGCCTGCTGGGCGAGTCGGGCTCGGGCAAGTCGATGCTCGCGAAGGCGGTGCTGGGGCTGCTGCCGCCGGGCGTGCGCCTCGCGGAGGGCTCGGTCCGGCTGAACGGCACCGAGCTGGCGGGCTGCTCGGAGCGCGAGCTGCGCGCGGTGCGCGGCACCGGGCTCGGCGTCGTGCTGCAGAACCCGCAGGCCAACCTCTCCCCCGTGCACACGGTGGGTCGTCAGCTCATCGACGTGCTGCGCGCCCACCACCCGCTGTCGAAGCGCGACGCGCGGGCGCGGGCGGCCGAGCTGCTCGACCTCGTCGGCGTGAACGACGTGCAGCGCCGCCTCGACCAGTACCCGTACCAGTTCTCCGGCGGCATGGCGCAGCGCGTCGCCATCGCCATCGCGCTGGCCGGCGAGCCGGACCTGCTCATCCTCGACGAGGCGACGTCGGCCCTCGACGTCACGACGCAGAGCCAGGTGCTCGACCTCGTGCTGGACCTGCGCGACCGCCTCGACATGGCGATCGTCAACATCACGCACGACCTGGGCGTGGCCGCGGAGACCTGCGACCGCGTGGCCGTGCTCTACCGCGGCGAGCTCGTCGAGGTCGCGGGCGTCGTCGACCTCTTCGACCGCCCCCAGCAGACGTACACGGCGGCGCTGCTCGCCGCGCACCCGACGGCTGACGCCGGCACCACGCACCACGACACGCACCACGACATCCACCACGACGCGGAGGTGACCGCATGACCGCCACGACCGGCACGACCGGCACGGCCCAGGGCGACGCTCCCCTGCTCGACGTCCGCAACCTGCGCGTGGACTACGACGTCGCCGGCGCGGCCGGGTGGCGCCGGCGCACCCTCACCGTCGTCAAGGGTGTCAGCTTCACCATCGCGCCGGGCGAGACGTACGGGCTCGTCGGCGAGTCCGGCTCGGGCAAGAGCACCACCGGCCGCGCGATCCTGCGGCTGGCGGACGTCAGCGGCGGCACGATCCTCGTCGACGGCCAGGACGTCGCCGCGCTCGGACGGCGCACCCCGCTCGCCTACCGGCGCGACGTCCAGGCCGTCTACCAGGACCCGGCCGCGTCGCTGAACCCACGACACCGGGCGGGCCGGGCGCTCACCGAGACGCTGGCCCGGCACGGGCTCGGCGACCGGGACGAGCGGCGCCGTCGGGCCGCCAAGGCGTTCGAGCAGGTGGGCCTCACGACGGAGCACCTGACCCGGTACCCGTCCCAGATGTCCGGCGGACAGCTGCAACGCGTCGCCATCGCGCGGGCCCTGGTGCTCGGGCCGCGGCTCGTGGTGTGCGACGAGGCGGTCAGCGCCCTCGACCTGTCCACGCAGGCCCAGATCCTCGCGCTGCTCACCGACCTGCAGGCGTCGAGCGGCGTCAGCTACCTGTTCATCACGCACGACCTCGGCGTCGTGCGGCACGTCGCGCACCGCGTGGGCGTGCTGCGCGGCGGTGAGCTCGTGGAGCAGGGCGAGACGTGGCGGGTGCTCGACCACCCGCAGCACGAGTACACCCGGTCCCTGCTCGCGGCGAGCCCCGCGTCCCACCCTGAGGGCCGGGAGGAGCGCCGCGCCGAGCGCGCCGCGCGGCGCGCCGCGACAGCCCGGGCCGCGACAGCCCAGGAGGCGGCATGACCGAGCAGCTCGACGACTTCTTCTCCACCGCCCGCATCACGACCGGCGGCGGCGCGCCCACGTTCGGCACGGAGAGCTACCGCGACCACCTGTACGACCTCGACGACCCCGTGCTCGCACAGTGGCGCGGCCTCGGCTACGAGCAGTTCTCGGCCCGCAAGCGGGAGCCCGGCTTCGTGCAGGAGCTGCTGGCGTCGTGGCGCGCGCTGTACGACGAGCCGTTCGTCGGGATCACCACCGACGGCACGGTCCGCGACGTGCACCGCCTCGAGCCCGTGGCCGACGTCGACCCCGCGCCCTCCGCGGCCGCGCGACGGTTCCTGGGCCTGCTCGACGACGGACAGCGGCACGCCGTCTCGCACGCGGTCGACGCCCGCGAGTGGCGAGCATGGAGCAACCCGGAGTTCGTCATCCACCGCACGGGGCTGCGGCTGGAGGAGCTCTCCCCCGAGACGGCGGACGCCGCCCTCGCGATGGTGGCAGCGTCGCTCAGCTCCGAGGGGTACGCGCGCGTCCGCGAGGCGATGGGCCTCAATGCGTTCCTCGGCGACCTCGTGGGCCTGCCCGACCTCATGAACGAGCGCAGCTACTGGGTGGCGCTGTTCGGCGAGCCCTCGCCCGACGGCGCGTGGGGCTGGCAGCTGTTCGGCCATCACGTGGCCGTGAGCTTCGTGTCCGTGGCGGGACGGCACGTCGTCGCGCCGGTGTTCCTCGGCGCCGAGCCCGCGGAGTCCGACGGCGCCCGCCCCCCGTTGTTCGCGGTGCGCCAGCGGCTCGCGCTGGAGCTGGCGGCGTCGTGGACGGCGGACCAGCGTGCCGAGGCCGTCGTCTACGCCTCCGTGCTGGACCCGGCGATGCCCGAGGGCCGGCTGCACCCCGCGGACGAGCGGCACGTCGCCGGCGCCTTCCGCGACAACCGCGTCGTGCCGTACGAGGGCCTGCGCGCCGACGCCCTGACCGACGACCAGTGGGCCACGCTCCGCGCGATCGTCGAGGACGCCTTCCTGCTGCTCGCCGCGCCGCAGCGGGAGCTGACGATGGCCGGCGTCGACGCGCACCGCGCCGAGACCTTCGTGTCCTGGTACGGCGCGACGGACGGGACGCAACCCTTCTACCTGCGCGTGCACAGCCCCGTCGCGCTCACGGAGCTGGACCACCACGCCGGTGTCTGGCTGAGCAACCAGCTCCCCGCGCGCTTCCACGTGCACACCACGCTGCGCATCCCGCACGGCAACGACTACGGCCGCGCGTACGTCACGCAGCACGCCGGCTGAGCGTCCCGCCGAGATCGAGGTACCCGTCGCGAGGTCGACCCACGGTGGGTCGACCTCGCGTCGGGTACCTCGATCTCGCGTCTCAGGACTCGGCCAGCTGCGCCTCGTGCTCGGCGATGGCCGTCACGGTGTTGAGCTCGTGGCGGCGGGCGGCGGTCTCGATCATGTCGGGGTCGGCGCCGCCCTCGATGAGGTCGACGAGGCCGTCGTGCTCCGCGAGCGACGCGTGCGCCCGGCCCGGCGCGTACCAGAACGCGGAGCGGCGGATGAGCTCGAGCCGCGTCCACTCGTCCTCGACCAGGCCGGCGAGGCGTTCGTCGTCGCAGCGGGAGCACAGCAGCTGGTGGAACTCTCGGTTGAGCGCGCCGAACCGGGCGGGCTCGAAGTTCGCCAGAGCGGCCGCCATCTCCTTGTTGAGGGTGCGGGCGCGCTCCAGGTCCTCGGGCGAGAGGTTCGGGGCCGAGAGTGCGGTGGCGTAGCCCTCGAGCCGTGCGAGCAGCTGCATGGTGCGCTCCCACGACCCGGTGTCGAACGTCTTCACGACGGCGCCGGCGTTCCGCACGATGTCGACCCAGCCCTCGGCCTCCAACCGGCGCACCGCCTCGCGCCAGGGCACGGAACTGATGCCGTAGTCGCGCACGAGCTGGTCGATCACCAGCCGGTGCCCGGGCGCGAACGTGCCTTCCATGATCCCCTTGCGCAGGATCTCGTAGCACTGCTCGGCCTTGCTCACGGCCACGGCCACAGGTGCCTCCTCGGTGGGTCGGCGGTGCCCCGTCGCGTCGTCGCGCGGGCGGACCGCCCCGTCGTCAGTCGTCCCGGGAATCATATCGGAGATCACACAGGATCCGGCAGGGTTCCGCGGATGGTTTCCAGCAAGCGTGCCACCTTGGGGTCGCGCGCGGCGGCGCCGGGCCTCGTGAGCACCAGCGCGCGCAGGCCCGTGGGCTCGGGCTCGATCGGGCGCACGGTGAGGTCGAACCGCGCGAGGCTCGCGCGGTCGGGGTCCGGCAGGATCGCCCGGGCCACGCCGGCCTCGACGAGCGGGATCCCCGACTGGATCGTCTCCACCGTGCGGATCGATGACGGCGTCACCCCCCACCGGCGCAGCGCCGCCTCCACCGCCTCGGGGAGACTGGGGACGGCGGCGGTACGGCGCGGCAGCAGCAGGAGCTCGCCGTCGAACGCGCGCAGCGGGAGCGCCTCGCCCTCGGCGCCGGCGTCGGACGTGTCCGGCGGCAGCGCCGCGACGAGCGGCACCTCGCCCCAGTCGACGACGTCGAGCACGCCGCGGTGGCGGGCGACGAACCGCCGCGGGTCGGCGACCATCACGGCCGCGACGTCGACGGTGCGCTGCTGAACCATGTCGATCGCCGTCCACGGCGGCGGGTCGACGAGTCGCACCTCGACGTCGGGGGCCGCCGCGGCGTGCGCCCGCACCAGCGCGGGCAGCCGGTGCCACATGAGCACCGGCACGGCGGCCACGGTGAGCGAGCCTGCGATGCCCGCGCCGAACCGGCCCAGCGCCGCGACGATGTCGTCCACCTCCCCCAGCACGCGTGACGCCGCGTCGAGCAGGTAGCGGCCCGCGCTCGTGGGCTCGACGCCGCGCGGGGTCCGCACCAGCAGCGGCACGCCGACGTCCGCCTCGAGCTTCGAGATCGCGACGCTCAGCGGCGGCTGCGACAGGTGCAGACGCGCCGCCGCGGCCGTGATCGACCCGGCCTCCACGACCGCGGTGAAGTACCGCAGGTGACGCAGTTCCATAGCCTCAATGGTAGTCGTGCCGCCCCGTCATACTCCTGATGTATGGGAGTGAGAGGACATCGGTAGTTCCGCGGACGGGTCAGCGTCACGAGACTCGGAGGCATGCTCCCGACTACGACCCCCGCTCCCCCGTTCACCCTGACGCGCGCCGGCCACGTCGTGCTGGCCGTCACGGACCTCGCCGCGAGCCGCGACTTCTACCGCGACGTCATCGGCCTCGTCGTCACCGCGGAGACCGGCGACGCCGTCTACCTCCGCGGCCTCGAGGAGGATGCGCACCACAGCCTCGTGCTCGAACAGGCCGCCGAGGCGAAGGCCGTGTGCCTGGGCCTGCGCGTGCGCACCGACGCCGACATCTCCGCCGCCGAGCGGCACTTCGCCGCGACCGGCGTCGAGCACGAACGTCTCGAGCGCCCGCACCAGGGGCCCACGCTGCGCTTCCGCGACGCGGTCGGCACGCACGTCGAGCTCACGTCGTCGATGGACCTGGTGCCGCGCAAGATGGCGGACTTCCACGACTTCCGCGCCGGGGCCCCGCAGCGCCTCGACCACTTCCAGGCCGTCACCCACGACGTGCGCACGGCCACAGAGTTCTGGACCGGCCTCGGC
Organism: Isoptericola sp. NPDC056618; assembly: GCF_042792715.1. NCBI lineage: Bacteria > Bacillati > Actinomycetota > Actinomycetes > Micrococcales > Promicromonosporaceae > Isoptericola > Isoptericola sp. NPDC056618. The sequence goes on from NZ_JBHTVZ010000005.1 coordinate 220,854, forward strand.
ATGCGGACGTCGGAGTACACCGGCCAGTACCGCGAGGACGGCACCGACGAGCTCTGGGGCACCTGGATGGAGGTGAAGGGCAACACCCACGACCTGGTGTTCACCAACGGCCGCGGTCCGCGCCTGCACCACTTCGCCTACACGGTGCCCGACGCGACGTCGCTCATCCACGCCGCCGACGTCACCGGCTCGCTCGGCCTCGGCCACGAGATCGACCGCGGACCCGGGCGGCACGGCATCAGCAACGCCCTGTTCCTCTACGTGCGCGACCCCGACCAGCACCGCATCGAGCTGTTCACCACGCACTACCAGTTCATCGACCTGGAGAGCGAGGCGATCCGCTGGGACGTGAGCGACCCGCGCCGCGCGCAGCAGTGGGGCATGCCGGCCTCCGAGCGCTGGTTCTTCGAGGCGAGCGAGTTCCCGGGCGAACCTGTGCGCGAGCCGCTGCTGCACGCCACCCCGCCCACCCTCGAGGCCTTCCTGGGCCTGCACTGATGCGCGACGACGGCCTGGGCGTCGCCGACCGCCTCGCCGCCACGGTCGCGGAAGCCGGCCGCTCCCTCGCCGGGCTCTGGCTGGCCGGCGGCAGCCCGCTGCTCGCGGAGACGTGCGCGGACTCCGGCCTCGACCTGCTGCTCGCTGACACCGAGCACGACCCGCGCGGCACCCGGCCGGCGGTCGAGGCTGCGCTCGCGCAGGTCCACGCGACCCGCGGATACCCGGCGACGACGCTCGTCCGGGCGGCCGACGACGCGACGCTGCGCGCGCTGCTGGACGGCGGCATCCGCGACGTCGTCGTCCCCGTGGGCTCGGTCGACGGCGCGCAGCAGGTCGCGGGCGTCGTACGGCGTGCGACCGGCGGACGCGGCACGGTGCTCGTCCAGGTCGGCACTCCGGACGTCGCGGCGGCCGTCGCCGACCTCGTCGCCCTGGACGGCGTGGCGGGCGTCCTCCTCGACGCGCCCGACCTCGCCGCCGCCCTGGGGCGGCCTGGTCACGCTCACCCGGACGTCGTGACCGAGGTGCTCCGGACGGTCCGCGAGGTGCGCGCGGCAGGAGGCGTCGTCGGCGTCGACGCGTCGGAACCCGTCGTCGCCGAGGCCTGCCGCGAGGCGGGCGCGTCGTTCGTCGTCGTCGGGACCGACGTGACGATGCTCGCCCATGGCGCCGCCGCACTCGCGGCACGGGTCGGGCTAGGCAGCGGGCCTTGCAGATAACATGAGGCGTCGGCCATCCGTCGACGCCTCCACACCGATCTGCACGGAGCAGCACCCGTGACATCCGACGTTCGTGTCCCACGCCGCAAGCTCTCCGACACTGCCGCCGACCAGCTCTCTGCCCGCATCCAGGCCGGCGAGTACCCGGTCGGCACGAAGCTCCCCGCAGAGAAGGAGCTCGCCCAGCTGTTCGGCGTCGGGCGCAGCTCGATGCGCGAGGCCGTGCGCACGCTCGAGGCCGCCGGCTACCTGGAGAGCACACACGGTGTCGGTGTCTTCGTGCGCAACGACAAGCCGCAGAGCGCCGGTCCCCTCGATCTCACGCTCGGCGGCGGCTACACGATGAGCGACCTGTTCGAGGTACGGATCGCCCTCGAGGGCACTGCAGCCGAGCTGGCGGCAGCCCGGCTCACCGACCACCACCGGGAGCTCCTGGTCACGTTCCTCACCGCTGCCGGCGACCCGGAGGTGACGCACGAGGAGTTCGTCCGCCTGGACGCACGGTTCCACCGCCAGATCGCCGAGGCCAGCGGCAACCCGCTCCTGCAGTACATGTGGGAGTCCCTCGGCGCGCAGTTCGAGGAGTACTCCCTCAAGGTCATCGAGATCCCCGGTCGCCTGGAACGGGCCCACACTGACCACGTCGGCATCGCCGACGCACTCGCACAGCGGGACCCCGAGCTCGCGGCCGAGCGGGCGCGTGAGCACGTGCGCACCGTCCAGCGCGAGCTGCGTCGCTCTGCCGACGACGCAGCACGGCCCCGGACGACTGCCTAGGTCGGGCGGGGCCGCACTGCGTAGCGCGCCGCTCAGACGAAGATGTCGGCGACGAGGACGAGGGCCAGTGCCACGACCGACAGCATCGACTGACCGAGCGTGTACGTCTTCAGCGTGCCGCGCGTGGACAAGCCAAAGAGGCTCCGCAGCATCCAGAACGCGTTGTCGCTGAACTGGCCGCCGAAGATGCCGCCGGCACCGGCTGCAAGAACGACGAGCACGGGACTGAGGCCAAGGCCGTCGACCAGGGGCGCGATGATGCTGATCGCGGTGATCCCGGCGACGGTCTGGCCGCCGATGGCCATGCGCATGACGGCGGCGATGAACCAGACGGCCAGGAGCGGCAAGGTCGAGTTCGCCTCGAAAAGGTTCGAGAGCACGTCCTGCATCCCGGTACCCGCGATGATCTGGCCCAGAGAGCCCGAGACGGCCGTGACGACGAGGATCGTGCCCACGGTCTCGAGCGCCTTGTTCACAACATCCGACTGCCCCGTCAGCCCAGACCTCCGCGTCGTGATGACCAGGGCGGTGAGCGCACCCGCGAACAGCGCGATGACCGGACTCCCGAGGAAGCCGATCACACCGTTGTCGATGCCCACGAGGGGCGCGACGATCGCGGCGACGATGAGCACGAGGACGACGAGCACGGGCGCGAGGGCCGCACCCATGGACGGCAGGTGCGAGTCGTCGGGCTCGGCCTCCGCCTCCTCCTGCTCCAGGCGCTCGTCGACGATCTCCTCGTCACGCGCAGGGTTCCACCAGCGCAGGCGCTCCATCGCCCCCAGGTACAGGAAGATGGTCAGCGCGACCGAAGGGATCGCGACGAGGAAGCCTGGCACGAGGATGTCGCTCGGCGAGAGCGAGAGCGTGCCGAGGTAGGCGAGCATCGCGGCCCCGGGGATGACCAGCGCGTTCCCGGCCGCGAGCCCCATGGAGACGGGGCCCGCGAGGGACGCCACGGGGCGGCCCGTGATCCGAGCGACCCGGCGGGCGATCGGTGCGACGATCACGAGAAGCACGTCGAAGTAGATGGCGGGCGTCACGGTCGACAGAGTGAGGCCGAAAGCATAGGGCGATCCCCGCTTGCCGAAGACCTTGAGGATGCCCTGCACGATCCGCTGCACGGCTCCATAGCTCGACATGAGGAAGCCCATGACCACACCGAGCGAGATCAGCAGGCCGACCTCGGCCATCAGCGAGCCGAAGCCCTCGTTGATCCCCGTGACGACGTCGTCGTAGGACATGCCCGTCGTGAGCCCCAGGACGATCGTCCCAAGGAGCAGCGCGAGCGCCGGGTTGAGCCTGAGCCTGACGATCAGCAGCGCGATCGCCACGAAGACCAGAACGAAGTCGATGATCAGCCATGCTGCTGACACCATCGCCACCTGCTTCCGTGGTGGGGACCGCTCGGTGCGGTCCCGGGATGAAAGATGACCTGAGGGTCGGGGCGACGATGGATGCGTGCGGGCGATCCGCCATTGGACCCTGGATGACTCCTCAGATGACCTGCACCGTAGACGGGCTGGCCGACTGCGGTCAACCCGCTCAATTCCACGCATTTCAAGCCTGGTTGTGGCAGTTCGGGCCCCGCGGCACGAACGTCAACTCCTCTGATGACCTGCTATCGTCCTGGGATCGTGAGACGCACACGGCGGCGTACTGCCGTCGGACGGAGGAGTGAGATGAAGATCGACCGGGTCGAGACGTTCGTGCTGAAGGTGCCCCTGGGCGCCGAGCGGTTCTACTCCTCCCAGGCGGAGTTCCCCGAGCGCAACAGCCTGCTGGTGCGCGTCACGACCACCGACGGGGTCGTCGGCTGGGGGGAGGGCGGGCAGTACGGCCCCGCCGAGCCGGTCAAGGAGTGCATCGACTCCGTCCTCGCTCCCCGCCTCCTCGCGATGGCCACTGCCGATCCCGGCGTGGTCTGGGAGCACCTCTACTCGTCGACGCGCGACTTCGGGCAGAAGGGCACCTACATCGAGGCGATCAGCGCGATCGACATCGCCCTGTGGGACATCGCTGGAAAGAGCCTGGGCGTACCCGTGTCGACCCTCATGGGCGGTCGGTTCCGCGAGCACGTGCCAGCCTACGGCACCGGGGGTTACTACCGGGACACGGAGCTCGACGCAGCGCGCGATCTGCCCGCGCTGCAGGACGAGGTCACCCGGTACGCCGAGTCCGGGTTCTCGATGCTCAAGATGAAGGTCGGCCTGCTGCCAGTCCGCGAGGACGCGCGTCGCGTCGCAGCGGTCCGCGAGGCGCTGGGCGACGACTTCGGCCTGCTCGCGGACGCCAACCACGCCTACAACTCGAGCACCGCGGTTGCGATGGGACGCGTCCTGGAGGACGCCGGGTTCGAGCTCTTCGAGGAGCCCGTGCCGCCGGAGGACCGGGCCGGCTATGCCCGCGTCCGTGCTGCGGTCGACGTTCCCGTCGCCGGGGGCGAGGCCGAGTACACCCGCTACGGGTTCCGGGACTTCATCGCCGGCGGCTGCGTCGACATCGTGCAGCCCGACATCTGCGTCGCAGGCGGGATCTCCGAGGTGCAGCGGATCGCCGCACTCGCGTCGGCGCACAACCTGCGCACCGTTCCCCACGTCTGGGGCTCGGGCATCGCCCTGAGCGCCGGGCTCCACGTGTGCGCGGCGCTTCCGCTCACACCGTTCGCCTACCGCCCGGTGCCGCTGCAGAACGAGCCCGTCATCGAGTTCGACCGCACCCGGAACCCGCTACGCGACGACCTCTTGTCCGAGCCGTTCACGATCGAGCACGGTCATGTCGCCGTCCCCACCGGGCCGGGGCTCGGCGTCGAGGTGAACATGGACGTCGTCGAGCGGTACCGGGCGGCGTGAGAGGCGCACGACGAACACGCGCGACCTCACCACCCGCGCCGCCCTCGGCACGGGTGGGTGAGCCGGCAGCGGCGCGGCCAACGCTCTCGTCGAGGCGGGCGGAGCACAGGTCTCCATCGCCTGCCGGAGAACCGCCCACCCGACGAAGCGTCCCTGGCACACGCCGCCGGGCCGACGGCGATTCTGTTGTCCGACTCCGGGCCGTTCTCGCACGCGTGCTCGACCTGAGCAGGGAGCTAACGCCTCGCAGGGCGCTGTCGTAGCTGTCGCCGGCCGAACCGACAGGAGGCGACCGCCCCCGGCCTCTGCGAGGCGCGCGTGTCGCGGATCGCGAGGTACTGCATGCCTTTTGGCGCCGCGGTGCGCGAGGCCGATCAGATTGCCGCCGTCGCGGGTGCGGGTCGGGATGTCCGTCTCCAGGACAACCAGGGCGAGGTCGGTGCGCAGACCCGGGGACGCTCTGCCAGCCGATCACGCGCCCGGAGCAGACACCGCCACAGAGCTGGCGCCCGGGCTCGCTGCCGGCGGAACGCCGTGGCCACGACCTCGCTGCGACGCGCAACGCCCGGCAAGCCCGCTCGAGTCACGCGAGAGGCCCCGCCCTCCATCGAGGGCGGGGCCTCTGCACGTACTCGACATGCCCGACTTTCGGTCAGACGTTGAACCCCAGCATCCGCAGCTGCTCACGGCCCTCGTCGGTGATCTTCTCCGGGCCCCACGGCGGCATCCAGACCCAGTTGATGCGGAAGCCGTCGACGAGCCCCTCGAGCGCGGTGCCGGCCTGGTCCTCGATGACGTCCGTGAGCGGGCAGGCCGCCGACGTGAGCGTCATGTCGATCGTGGACATGTTGTTCTGGTCCACCTGGATGCCGTAGACGAGGCCCAGGTCGACAACGTTGATGCCCAGCTCGGGGTCGATGACGTCGCGCAGGGCCTCCTCGACGTCCGCCGCCGTGGTGGGCGTGGGGGCCGCGGCCGGCTCGGCGACGGGCGGGGCAGCCGCCTCGGTCGTGTTCTCGGTCATCGTGTCCTCTCAGGTTCAGGTCGGCTTCAGCCCAGCGCGCCGCTGCGCGCCAGCGAGTCCTTGAGCGCCGCCCAGCCGAGCAGCGCGCACTTGATGCGGGCGGGGTACTGCGAGACGCCGGTGAACGCGCTCGCGTCGCCGAGGGCGTCCAGCGCGTCGTCGTCGTCCAGACCCTTGCCCCGCGAGGCCATGAGGTCGTGGAAGACGGCGTCCAGGCGGGCGACGTCGGCCAGGTCGTGCCCGGTGACGAGCTCCGTCATCACGGAGGCGGACGCCTGCGAGATGGAGCAGCCCTGGCCTTCCCAGGACACGCCGGACACGGTGGTGCCGTCGACGTCCACGCGGAGCGTGATCTCGTCGCCGCAGGTCGGGTTCACCTGGTGCGACTCCCCCGACCGGTGGTCGGTGGGCGCGTCCACGAGGCCCCGACCGTGCGGGCGCTTCGCGTGGTCCAGGATCACCTGCTGGTACATCTGCTCGAGCGAGCTCACTGCTGTCCTCTCCGCCTACGTCAGTCCACACCGAAGAACGCGCGCACGCCCGCCAGTGCTTCCCGGAACGCCGCGATCTCCTCGGCCGTGGTGTACACGGAGGCCGACGCGCGCGCCGTCGCCGCCACGCCGAACCGGCGGTGCAGCGGCTGCGCGCAGTGGTGCCCCACGCGGACGGCGATGCCCTTGTCGTCGAGCACCTGCCCCACGTCGTGCGCGTGCACGCCGTCGACGACGAACGACACGACGGCGAGCCGGTCGCGCGCGTCCGCCGGGCCGACGATCCGCACGCCGGGGATCTCGCCGATGCGCACCAGCTCGGCCGCGAGCTCGCGCTCGTGCGCGGCCACGCGGTCCATGCCCAGCTCGTCCAGCCACTGCGCCGCGACGCCCATGCCGACGGCCTGCGCGACCATCTGCGTGCCGGCCTCGAACCGCTGCGGCGGCGGGGCGTACGTCGTCCCGGCCATGGTCACGACCTCGACCATCGACCCGCCCGTGGTGACCGGCGGCATCGCCTCGAGCAGCTCGCGCCGCCCGTACAGCGCGCCGACGCCGGTCGGGCCGAGCATCTTGTGGGCGCTGAACGCCGCGAGGTCCACGCCCAGGGCGTGCAGGTCCACCGGCAGGTGCGGCACGGACTGGCACGCGTCGAGCACCGTGACGGCCCCGACCTTCTTCGCGGCGGTGACCAGCTCTGCCACGGGGGCGATCGCGCCCGTCACGTTGGACACGTGGCCGAACGCCACCACGCGGGTGCGCTCGGTGATCACGCCCGCGACGTCGGACAGGTCGATCCGCCCGTCGTCGTCGACGCCGAACCAGCGCAGGACGGCGCCGGTACGGGCGCACAGCTCCTGCCACGGCACGAGGTTGGCGTGGTGCTCCGCCTCGGTGACGACGATCTCGTCGCCCGGGGACAGGCGGAACCGCTCAGCGGCGGCTCCCCCGCGCCCGGCCGTCGCGTTGGAGAACGCGTACGCCACGAGGTTGAGGGCCGCGGTCGCGCCCGGCGTCCAGACGATCTCGCCCTCGTCGGCCCCGACGAACCTCGCCACCGCCGCCCGGGCGTCCTCGAACGCCTCGGTCGCCTCCTCGGCGAGCTGGTGCGCGCCGCGGTGCACGGCCGCGTTGCGCTGCTCGTAGAAGTCGACCTCCGCCTCGAGCACGACATTCGGCTTCTGCGACGTCGCGGCCGAGTCCAGGTAGACCAGCTGCCGGCCACCCCGCACCGTGCGCCCGAGCAGCGGGAAGTCCGCCCGCACGGCCGCGAGCTCCGCCGCGGTGAGCGACGGGCGCACGGTGTCGGTGGTGGTCATGCTGTCCTCCTGGTGACGGCTCCTGGTCGAGTGCTCGACGAGGAGGTCAGGCCATCGTCGCGCCGGTGCCGACGTACTTGTCGTAGCCGTTCTCCTCGAGCTGCTCCGCGAGCTCGGGGCCGCCCTCCTCGGCGATCTTGCCGTCGACGAAGACGTGCACGAAGTCCGGCTTGATGTAGCGCAGGATGCGCGTGTAGTGCGTGATGAGCAGCACGCCGACGTCGGTGTTCGACTTGGCGCGGTTCACGCCCTCGGACACGACGCGCAGGGCGTCGACGTCGAGGCCGGAGTCGGTCTCGTCGAGGATCGCGAAGTGCGGCTTGAAGAGCTCCATCTGGAGGATCTCGTGGCGCTTCTTCTCACCGCCGGAGAAGCCCTCGTTGACGGAGCGCTCGGCGAAGGTCGAGTCGATGCGGAGGTTCTCCATCGCACCCTTGACCTCCTTGCCCCACGTGCGCAGGGCGGGCGCCTCGCCGTCGATGGCGGTCTTGGCGGTGCGCAGGAAGTTCGCCACGGACACACCGGGCACCTCGACCGGGTACTGCATGGCGAGGAAGAGGCCGGCGCGGGCGCGCTCGTCGACGGTCATCGCGAGGAGGTCCTCGCCGTCGAGCGTGACGGTGCCGGAGGTCACCGTGTACTTCGGGTGGCCGGCGAGGGCCGAGGCGAGGGTCGACTTGCCGGAGCCGTTCGGCCCCATGATGGCGTGCGTCTCGCCCGAGTTGATGGTCAGGTCGACGCCGCGCAGGATCGGCTTGGCGCCTTCCTTGGTCTCGACGCTGACGTGCAGGTCGCGGATCTCCAGGGTGGGCATGCTTCGTGTCTCCAGGTCTGTGTTGCGAAAGTCTGAGGCAGGTCAGGACGCGACGGCGAGCCGCTCGTCGACGTCCACGAGGATGCGGTCGCCGTCCACGGTCACCGGGTACACCGGTACGGGCTGCGTCGCGGGGAGCTGGACCGGCTTGCCGGTGCGCAGGTCGAACTGCGAGCCGTGCAGCCAGCACTCGACCAGGCAGCCCTCGACCTCCCCGTCGGACAGGGAGACCTGTCCGTGCGAGCAGATGTCCGAGAGGGCGTGCCAGCCGCCGTCGGCGTCGCGCACGACGGCGACCGGGACCGGGGCCCCGTCCGCGCCGTCGAGCTCCACGAGCATGGCCTCCTCGGGGGCGAGGTCGTCGGCCATGCAGGCCAGCTGAGAGGTCATCGCCGGGTCACTCCGCGACGCCGGTGATGGCGCTCATCGACTTCTCCAGCTCCGCCTCGATCGACGCGAGCAGGCGCTCCTCGACCGACGGGACGCCGATCTCGTCGATCAGCTCGGCGAAGAAGCCGCGCACCACGAGCCGACGGGCGTCGACCTCGGGGATGCCGCGGGCCATGAGGTAGAAGAGCTGCTCGTCGTCGAAGCGGCCGGTCGCCGACGCGTGCCCCGCGCCCTCGATCTCGCCCGTCTCGATCTCCAGGTTCGGCACCGAGTCGGCGCGGGCGCCGTCGGTGAGGACCAGGTTGCGGTTGAGCTCGTAGGTGTCGGTGCCCTCGGCCTCGGCCTGGATGAGCACGTCCCCGACCCACACCACGTGCGCGCCGGCGCCCTGCAGGGCGCCCTTGTACGTGACGCGCGACTTGCAGCGCGGCACGGCGTGGTCCACGAAGAGGCGGTGCTCCTGGTGCTGGTCCGCGTCCGCGAAGTACAGGCCGACCATCTCGACCTCGCCGCCCTCGCCCGTGAACGTCGCGTCCGGCGTGAGGCGCACGACGTCGCCGCCGAAGGTCACGACGACGTGCTTGAGCTTGGCGTCGCGGCCGATGCGGGCCCGGTGGCTGGAGGCGTGCACGGCGCCGTCGGCCCAGTCCTGGACGCTGACGACGGTGAGGTGCGCGCCCTCGTCGACGACGATCTCGACCGTCTGGTTGAGGGTCGCGTCACCGCGGTGGTCGATGACGACGACGCCCTCGGCGTGGTGCTCGGCGTGCACCAGCAGGTGCTGCGCCGTGAGGTCCTTCGTCGCGCCCTCGACGCGCACGGAGGTGACGTCGGTGGCGACGGCCTCGGCGGGGAGCGTGACGACGGTCGCCTCGGCGGCCGCGTTCCACGCGGTCACCGCGGTGCGGTCGCCCGGCTTGCCGGTCGTGCCCAGGCGCGGGTCGTCCTTGCCGACGATCTCGACCTTGGCCTCGGGGGCCTCGACGACGGTCGTCAGCACGCCGCCGGCGCCGTGCTCCTCGCCGAACAGCGGCTGGAGCCGCGCCACCGGCGAGAAGCGCCACTCCTCCTCGCGCCCGGTGGGCACGGGGATGTCGGCGAGGTCGAACGACGTCTTGCGCTCGGCGCGCGAGCCCGCCGGCACGACGCCGTGGGAGTGGGCGCCGTCGGCCACGGCGCGGGAGTGATCGGTAGTGATGGCCATCAGCCGACGGACCCTTCCATCTGCAGCTCGATGAGGCGGTTGAGCTCGAGCGCGTACTCCATGGGCAGCTCGCGCGCGATGGGCTCGACGAACCCGCGCACGATCATGGCCATCGCCTCGGTCTCCTCCATGCCTCGGGACATGAGGTAGAACAGCTGGTCCTCGCTCACCCGCGAGACCGTCGCCTCGTGCCCCATGGACACGTCGTCCTCGCGGACGTCGACGTACGGGTAGGTGTCGGACCGGGAGATCTGGTCGACGAGCAGCGCGTCGCACAGCACGGTCGACGCGGAGTGCTTGGCGCCCTCGAGCACCTGCACCAGGCCGCGGTACGAGGTGCGGCCGCCGCCGCGGGCGACGGACTTCGACACGATCGACGACGACGTGCGCGGCGCGGCGTGCACCATCTTGCAGCCGGCGTCCTGGTGCTGGCCCTCGCCCGCGAAGGCGATGGACAGCGTCTCGCCGCGGGCGTGCTCGCCCAGCAGGTAGATCGCCGGGTACTTCATCGTGACCTTGGAGCCGATGTTGCCGTCGACCCACTCCATGGTGGCGCCCTCGGCGGCCGTGGCGCGCTTGGTCACCAGGTTGTACACGTTGTTCGACCAGTTCTGGATGGTCGTGTAGCGCACGCGGGCGTTCTTCTTCACGACGATCTCGACGACCGCGGAGTGCAGCGAGTCGCTCGAGTAGATCGGCGCGGTGCAGCCCTCGACGTAGTGCACGTAGGAGCCCTCGTCCGCGATGATCAGCGTCCGCTCGAACTGGCCCATGTTCTCCGTGTTGATGCGGAAGTAGGCCTGCAGCGGGATCTCCACGTGCACGCCCGGCGGCACGTAGACGAACGAGCCGCCCGACCACACGGCCGAGTTCAGCGCGGCGAACTTGTTGTCGCCCGCCGGGATGACCGTGCCGAAGTACTCCTGGAACAGCTCCGGGTAGTCGCGCAGGCCGGTGTCGGTGTCGACGAAGATGACGCCCTGGGCCTCGAGGTCCTCGCGGATCTGGTGGTACACGACCTCGGACTCGTACTGCGCGGCGACGCCGGCCACGAGGCGCTGCTTCTCCGCCTCGGGGATGCCGAGCCGGTCGTAGGTGGCGCGGATGTCCTCGGGCAGGTCCTCCCAGCTGGCGGCCTGCTTCTCCGTGGAGCGCACGAAGTACTTGATCCGGTCGAAGTCGATCCCGGTGAGGTCGGCGCCCCAGTTCGGCATCGGCTTCTTGTCGAAGAGGCGCAGCGCCTTGAGGCGCGCCTTGCGCATCCACTCGGGCTCGTTCTTGAGCTCGGAGATGTTCTTGACGACGTCCTCGTTCAGACCGCGCTGCGCGGCCTCGCCCGCGGCGTCGCTGTCGCGCCAGCCGTACTCGTACGCACCGATCGAGTCGATGATCTCGTCATCGGACCGCTTCTCGGTGCCCTGCGCCGAAGCCGCCTGGGCGGCGTCCTGGGTGGGAGCGCTCATCGTGTTCCTTCCTGCGTGCCGCGGGTGCGGTGGGCCGGGGTGGGGAGGTTCTGGGGGGACGTCGGGGTGGAGACGATCGGGACGTTCGTGACGCACGCGTGCGCGCCTCCCGCGATCGTGGCGAGGCGCTGGACGTGCGTGCCGAGCAGCTCGGAGAACGCGCGGGCCTCGGCCTCGCACAGCTCGGTGAACTCCTCGGCGACGTGCTGCACCGGGCAGTGCCCCTGGCACAGCTGGACGGTGGGCAGCAGCGGTCCGCTCACCGGGCGGACCGAGGCGGCGTAGCCGTCGGCCGACAGCAGGTCGGCGAGCTGGGCCGCGCGCTCCTGCGGGTCGGTGGCGGTGAGGCGGGGCGCGTACCGCGTGACGACGGCGTCGTACCGGTCGGCGGCGAACCGCGCCACGGCGTCCGTCCCGCCGGTCTCGCGCAGGTAGCGCATCACCTGGGCCGCGAGCTCGGAGTAACCGCCCGCGAGGTCCGACTGCCCGCGAGCGCTGACGACGTAGCGGCGGGCGGGGCGGCCCCGGCGGCCCGACGACGGACCGGCCTCGTGCACCGCGATCGTGCCGTCCTCCTCGAGGCAGGCGAGGTGCCGGCGGACGGCGGCGGAGGTGAGGCCGAGCCGGTCGGCGAGCTCCCCCGCCGTCACGGGACCCTCGCCGGCGACGAGCTCCAGGACGCGGCGGCGGGTGGTGCCGTCGGCCTCGGGCGCGCCGTCGAGCAGGCGGGGGTCGACGCGTGCGGCCGTGCGGTCGGTCGTGCTGGTCGGCATGCGCTCACCCCCGTGCGGCTCGTGGACCACCGGGGGCAAACCTCACCCCCGGCGACGACGTCGATATAGGGAACATCCTTGTTGCGTAATCCAGGATGTCAAGCAAGGCAAGCCTCACAGGGCCCCCTCGAGGGCCCCGGTGTCGCGAACGTCACTCGTCGGTGACGATGCGGCCCTCGATGACCTCGCCCGGGCGGCCGCCCGCGCCCCCGCCGGACGCCTGCTGCCCGAGCTGGCGCAGCTTGAACCCGAGGGCGATCATCACGATCCCGATGATCACCGCGAACACGCCGATCACGATGGACAGGCCCACGATCGCGTCGGCCGGGTTGACGAAGCAGACCACCGCGAGCGCCAGCAGCAGCAGGCCCGCGAGCAGGTTCCACACCCACGACGCGCCGCCGCGCCCGCGCATGGCCGGGACGACGAACAGCTGCAGGAGGCCGAAGATCAGTGCCCAGACGGCCACGAGGATGAGGACGACGCCGAGGAACACCTTCGGCAGGAGCAGCAGCAGGGCGCCGAGCACCAGCGCGACGATCCCGACGCCCGTGTTCACCGAGCCCGCCGAGGTGCCGCGCCGCCGGATCCCGTCGACGATGCTCACCAGGCCGTCGACCAGCACGAACACCCCGAACACCTGGACGAGCAGCGTCGGCGTCTTGTCGGGCAGGAAGATCGCCAGGAGCCCGAAGAGCAGGGCGAGCACACCACGCACGACCGGCCAGTACCAGAGCCGCCGCGCCAGGGCTGCGACGTCCTGCGGCGGCGTGAACGCGTAGAAGGTCATGTCCGTCGAGCTCCTCGGTCGTACGAGCCTGCGCCGCCCGGCCGGGCGACGTCCGTAGAATCTTCCGGTGCCCACCTCGATCGCGCCATCGGGCGCGGACGGCGCCACGCCGTCCGCGCACTCTGCCGAGGACCCGCGCGCCGGCTCCGTCGATCCCGCTGCCGGGGCCGCCGTCCGCGTGCGGGGCCTGGTCAAACGCTACGACGGGCGCGACGTCGTCGCAGGTCTGGACCTCGTCGCCGACGCCGGGGCGGTGACGGCCGTGCTCGGGCCGAACGGCGCGGGCAAGACCACCACCATCGAGTGCTGCGAGGGCCTGCGCTCCCCCGACGGCGGCACGGTGCGCGTCCTCGGCCTCGACCCCGTGGCCGACGCCAGCGCGCTGCGCCCCCGCGTCGGCGTCATGCTGCAGGACGGCGGGCTGCCCACGGGCGCCCGCGCCGGCGAGGTCCTGCACCACGTCGCCTCCATGTACGCGGCGCCGCGGGACCTGGGCGAGCTCGGCGAGCGCCTGGGCCTCGGGTCGTTCGCCCGCACCACGGTGCGGCGGCTGTCCGGCGGGCAGCGCCAGCGGCTGTCCCTCGCGGCGGCGGTCGTCGGGCGGCCCGAGGTGGTGTTCCTCGACGAGCCGAGCGCGGGCATGGACCCGCAGAGCCGCCACGCCGTGTGGGACCTCGTGCGCGAGCTGCGCGACGAGGGCACCGCCGTCGTGCTCACGACGCACCTCATGGACGAGGCCGAGGACCTCGCCGACCGCGTGCACGTCGTCGACCACGGCCGCCTCATCGCCAGCGGCTCCGTGCCCGAGCTCCTCTCCCCCGACGCCCAGGACGACCGCACCCTGCGCTTCGACGCCGCCGCGGGCCTCGACCCCGCCGCCGTCGCGGCTGCCCTCGACGCCGCCGGCGAGCGCGGACCCTGGGCGGTCAGCGAGCCGCAACCCGGTTCGTACGTGGTCGCCGGCCCCGCCGGGCCGCGCACCCTGGCCGTCCTCACGGCCTGGCTCGCCGACCACGACGTCCTCGCGAGCCGCCTCACCGTGGGCCGGCGCACGCTGGAGGACGTCTTCCTCGACCTGACGGGACGGCACCTGCGATGACCACCACCACCCCGCACCCGACCAGCGGCACGAGCGGGCGCGGTGCCGCCGCCCCCGCGTGGCGCCGCGTGCTGTCCCAGACCGGGTTCGAGACGCGGGCCGTGCTGCGCAACGGCGAGCAGCTCCTCGTCACGATCGTGCTGCCGGTCATGGTGCTCCTCGGCCTGACGCGCACCAGCGTCGTCGAGATCGACACCGGCGGCCTGGACCGGATCGACTTCGTGACGCCGGGCGTGCTCGCGCTCGCCTGCGTCTCGACGGCGTTCACCTCGCAGGCCATCGCCACGGCGTTCGACCGCCGCAACGGCGTGCTGCGCCTCCTGGCGACGACGCCGCTCGGGCGGGGCGGGCTGCTCGCCGGCAAGCTGCTCGGCGTCCTGGCCGTCGAGGTCGTGCAGGTCGTCGTCATCGGGGCGGTCGCCCTCGCGCTGGGGTGGCACCCCGCGGCGGGCGGGATCCTCGCGGCCGTCGGCGTCGGTCTGCTCGGCACGGCCTGCTTCACCGCGCTGGCGCTCCTGCTCGCGGGCACGCTGCGCGCCGAGGGCGTGCTCGCTCTCGCGAACCTCGTCCTCGTGCTGCTCGTCGTGGGCGGCGGCCTGCTGGTGCCGCCGGGCCAGCTGCCCGGCCCCCTCGAACAGCTCGCGACGTTCCTGCCGTCCGGCGCGCTCGGCGAGGCGATGCGGGGCGCGCTGCTCGGCACCGGCGTACCCGCGCTCGCGCTCGTGGTGCTCGCCGCCTGGACCGCGCTGCTCGGGTGGGCCGCGGCCCGCTTCTTCCGCTGGCAGTGACCGGGCGCTGACACGACCGGGCCAACGTCACACCGTGGGGCGGCCGTCGCCGCCCGAACGGCCCGGACCGAGGGATAGCGTGGACCCGTGACCTCGCCGAGCCCCGCCGCGCCCGCCCCCGAGGCGGGTGCCGGCGCCACGCCCGACCGGACCGACCGCCCCGACCGCCTCGCCCGGTTCCGGCCCTGGACCCGCGGCGTGCTCCTGGCGAACGTCATCGGGCAGATCCTCGTCATCGGCACGGGCGGCGCGGTGCGGCTCACCGACTCCGGGCTCGGCTGCTCCACCTGGCCGATGTGCGAGCCGGGGCACTTCACGCCGGTGTTCCACGAGGCGTCCTCGATCCACTCGTTCGTCGAGTTCGGCAACCGGACCATGACGGGCGTGCTGAGCGTCATCGGCGTCATGGTGCTGGTCCTGGTGTGGACCGACCGGCGCCGGACCGAGTCGTACCGGGCCCTGGGCATCGTGCCCCTGGCGGGCGTGCTCACCCAGGCGGTCATCGGAGGCATCGTGGTGCTGCTGCACCTGCACCCCGGCTGGGTCTCCCTCCACTTCGGCGTCTCGGTCGCCCTCGTGTGGTTCAGCGCGTACCTGCTGCACCGGCACGGCGAGGGCGACGGGCCCCCGCAGCGCGTCGCGGGCCGCGGCGTCGCGACGACCGGCGCCCTGCTCGGCCTGCTGCTGATCCCGGTGGTGACGCTGGGCGTGCTCGTCACGGGCTCCGGCCCGCACTCGGGCGACACGGAGGTCGGCTACCGGCTGGCGCTCGACCCGCTGACCATGACGCGGGCGCACTCCGAGTCCGTGTGGCTGTTCCTCATCACCCTCGTCGTGCTCCTGGTGCTGCTGCACCGGCGGCCGGCCGGCCCGCGGGTCGCGGCCGCGCGCAAGGGCGCGTGGGTGCTGCTCGCGGTCACGCTGTCGCAGGGCCTCGTCGGCTACGTGCAGTACTTCACCGGCCTGCCCGAGATCCTCGTCGGCGTGCACCTGGTGGGCGCCGGCTGCCTCGCCTGGGCCACCGCGAACGCCGTCCTGAAGCTGCGCACCCGCGCCTGACGCCGCCTCCGGGCCCCCGCCGCGCTACGGTGCAGGCGTGCGCATCGAGGTCGACGGCCGCCCCGCGACGGCCGAGCAGGTCGCGTCCACGGACGGCCACTTCACCGCGATGCAGGTGCGCGGCGGCGGGGTCCAGGGCCTGGGCCACCACCTGACCCGGCTCGACGCCGCGCACCGCGAGATCTTCGGTCTGCCGCTCGACGGCGACCGCGTCCGCAGGCTCCTCCGGCACGCGCTCGCCGGTCAGGACGACGCCTCGGTCCGCGTCGTGCTGCGCGACCCCGAGCGCGTCGCCGTCCAGGTGGGCGAGCCTCGCCTCCCCCCGACCCGTCCGCAGCGCCTGCGCTCCGTGCCGTACCTGCGCCCGTTCGCGCACCTCAAGCACCTGGGCGGCTTCGCGCAGGCGCAGTGGGCGCGGCAGGTCGGGCGCGAAGGGTACGACGACGCGCTGCTCGTCGGCCCGGACGGCGCCGTCGCGGAGTCGACCATCGCGAACGTCGGCGTGCTCGGGCCCGACGGCGACGTGCTGTGGCCCGACGCCCCGCACCTGCGCGGCACCGGCCTCGCGCTGGTCGCGGAGACGACGCCGACCCGGACCGGTCCCGTGCACCTCGACGACCTGCGCAGCGCCTCCGGGGCGTTCCTCGTCAACTCCATCGGCATCGTCGCCGTCGCGTCCGTCGACGGGAGGGACCTCCCGGACGCGACCGCGCGGGTGGAGGCGATCCGGCGCGGGGTGGCCGCCCTCCCCTGGGAGGCGCCGTAGCCGCGGGCGGACGGGCGCGTGACAGCCGAGGCGAGCGCGTGACAGCGCCGTGACAGCGCGTTGGGAGCGGCACCGCGCACGGTGGTGCCATGACCACCACCGCGATCGAGGCCGAGGGCCTCGTCAAGACCTTCGGCGACAACCGCGCCGTGGACGGGGTCGACCTCGAGGTCGCCACCGGCACGGTCTACGGGGTCCTCGGCCCGAACGGCGCCGGGAAGACCACCACGATCCGCATGCTCGCGACGCTCCTGCGGCCCGACGCCGGCCGGGCGTCCGTCTTCGGCCACGACGTGTCGCGCGAGCCGTTCGTCGTGCGCCAGCTCATCGGAGTCACGGGGCAGTACGCGTCCGTCGACGAGACGCTCAGCGCCACCGAGAACCTCCTGCTGTTCTGCCGGCTCAACGGGCTCAAGGGGTCCGCCGCGACGCGACGCACCCGCGACCTGCTCGAGGAGTTCAGCCTCACCGACGCCGCCGCGCGCCCGCTGAAGAACTTCTCCGGCGGCATGCGGCGCCGGCTCGACCTGGCGGCGAGCCTCATCGCCCAGCCCCCGCTCCTCTTCCTGGACGAGCCGACCACCGGCCTCGACCCGCGCACCCGCGCCCAGATGTGGGAGACCATCCGCCGCCTCGTCGCGACGGGCTCGACCGTGCTGCTCACCACGCAGTACCTCGACGAGGCCGACCAGCTCGCCGACCGCATCGCCGTGATCGACCGCGGCCGCGTGGTCGCCGAGGGCACCGGGGACGAGCTCAAGTCGTCGGTCGGCCAGCAGTCGCTGCAGCTCGCCCTCGTGCGGCCCGACGACGCCCCGGCCGCCCAGGCGGCCGTGCAGGACGTGCTCGGTGTCGCCGCGACGGTCTCCCCCGAGGCGCGCCGTCTCACCGTGCCCGTCGCCGACCCGGCCCGCGTCACCGACCTGCTGGTCCGCCTGCGCGGCGCCGGCGTCGACCTCGACGGGCTGTCGATGGACAAGCCGACCCTCGACGAGGTGTTCCTGACGCTGACCGGCCACGACGCCACCGACCAGTCCACGACCGACCGAGCCGCCGGCTCCCCCGAGCTCGAGGAGATCTCCGCATGACCACCCTCACCACCGCCGCCGCGCCCGTGGCGCCCGGGGAACGCATCGTCCCCGGCGCCGAGCGCACCCTGCGCAACCGCGTGACCGCCGGGCAGGCCGTCTCCGACTCCCTGGCCATGGCGCGCCGCGGCCTCATCAAGATCCGCCGGACGCCGGAACAGCTGATCGACGTCACGGTGCAGCCGATCATCTTCACGCTGATGTTCACGTACATCTTCGGCGGGGCGATCTCCGGCAGCATCGCGGCCTACCTGCCGGTCATCATCCCCGGCATCCTCGTGCAGACCGTCATCACGGCCTCCGCCGTCACCGGCACCCAGCTGCGCGAGGACATGGACAAGGGCGTGTTCGACCGGTTCAAGTCGTTGCCCATCGCTCGCATCGCCCCGCTCGCCGGGGCCCTGGTCGCGGACCTCGTCCGCTACCTCATCGCGACGACGCTCACGATCGTCATGGGCCTGGTCATGGGCTGGCGCCCGGGCGGCGGCGTCGGCGGCGTGCTGCTCGCCGGCCTGCTCGTCATCGTGTGCGCCTGGTCCCTCAGCTGGATCTTCGCGTTCTTCGGCGTCATCGGCCGGTCCGCGTCGTCGGTGCAGGGCATCTCGTTCCTGGTGCTCTTCCCGCTGACGTTCCTGTCCAACGCGTTCGTCCCCGTGGACACGATGCCCGGCTGGCTGCAGGGCTTCGTCAACGTGAACCCGGTGTCGCACCTCGTGACCGCGGTCCGCGACCTCGCCAGCACCGGCAGCGTGACCGGTCAGGTCGGCATCGCGCTGCTGAGCTGCGCCGTCGTCGTGGCCGTCTTCGCCCCGCTCGCCGTGCGGAGCTACATGAAGAAGGCCTGACCAGGCCCGTCCGGCCCGGGCGCCTGGTCCGTCTCCGCCGCGAGACGGACCAGGAGCTCGTCCGCGCGCGCCACCAGGTCGTCGCGGTCGAGGGCGTCCGCCCGCCGCCCGCCCGCGCGGACGATCTCCGCCCCGCGCTCGCCGAGGGCGTCGGCCACCTCCGCCCGCAGGCGGTCGAGCCGCAGGGCGGGCAGGTCCTGGCGCGCGCCCAGGCGGCCCGCGAGCGCCAGCAGCTCCGCGCCGTCGGCGGCGCGGCCGTCGTGGTCCTCGGCGGTGCCGACCGACGACGCACCGCCGAGGCAGGCCCAGCAGGCGACGCCCACCGACGACGTCGCGAGCACCGGCCGGTCGACGAACCCGCGCCCGTCGCCCCGCAGGCGCCTCCCCACGTCGACGATCCGGCGCACGAGACCGCCGTCGTCGACCCCCGCCTGCACCCGGCGCACGAGGGTGGCCGACGCGAGCAGCAGGAACCACGGCGCGGCGTCGCCCTGCGGCTGGCCGGTTCCGAACGTCTCCAGCGCCCGCGCGAGGCGGGCGAGCGCCTCGCCGCGGTCGCCGCGCGCCCACGCCAGCTCGCCACGCCCCAGCTCGACGACGCCGCGCGCCTGCGCCTCCCGGCCGTCGTGGCCGCCCTCGGCGGCAGGGACCATGGACTCGACGACGGCCTCGGCGACCTCGAGACGGTCCAGGGAGAGGGCGGTGCCCAGCTCGATCCACCGCACCTGCCACTGCATCTCCTCGGCGCCGATCGCCGCGACGCCGTCCTTCGCGGCGGCGACCCAGCGAGCCCCCTCCTCGGCCTCGCCGCGCTCCGTCAGGAACGAGGCGAGGACCATCGCCGTCATGGCCGAGGCAGCGGCGTCGTCGATCCCGCGCGCCACCTCGTGCGCGGCCCGGGCCAGCTCCACGGCGCGCGCGATCTCGCCGTCGTTCTCCCGCTGCTGGGCCTCGAACATGTGGCCGATCAGCGCCGTGTACGCGTCCTCGGACGCCTGCAGCCGGGCGAGCACGCCGAGCGACTCCTCGGGGGTCCGCGCCAGGACGAGGTCGGCGAGCTCGCGCGTGCGGGAGCCGACGGCCCGGCTGGAGCGCAGGAGGCGACGCAGCCGCCCCAGCGGGCGGGCCGCCGTCCCCGGCACCCCGAAGACCGAGGCCGCGGCGATCGCCTCGAGCGCGATGGCGGTGGCGTCCGCGTGCTCCTCGGGCACCGGCCACCCCTCGAGAGCGTGCAGCACGCCCGGCAGCAGGCCGACGACCCGCTCCTCGGCGCCGCGCACCGCCCAGCTCCCGAGCAGCGCGACGAAGCCGTGCACCACGGCGTCGGGCCGGCCCAGGTCCATCGCGCGCCGCACCGCGAACAGCAGGTTCTCCTGCTCCCGGCCGAGCTCCACGACCGCGTCGCGCTGACGCGGGCTCAGCAGCCGCGAGGCGCACCGCCGGGACACCGTCAGCGACCACGCGAGCACGGCCGCCTCGGCGGCCGCCACCTCCCCGGCCGCGGCGAGCCGCAGCAGCCCGAACTCCCGCACGGTCTCGACCATCCGGTACCGGGTCGCTCCGTCGGCCTCCTCGACGCGCACGAGGGACTGCAGCTCCAGCGTCGTGACGTCGTCGTCCACCTGCCACCCGGGCACGTCGGGCAGCAGGGCGCGCGCCGCCTCCGCCGAGAATCCGTCGGGCAGCGTCGCGGCACGCCGCCACAGCGCCTGCTGCCCGGCCGTGAGCAGGTTCCAGCTCCAGTCGAGCACGGCCTCGAGCGTGCGGTGCCGGTCGGGCACCGAGCGGTCGCGCACGCGGAGCAGGGCGAACCGCTCGTCGAGCCGCGCCTCGACCTCGGCGACGCTGAGGGTCCGCACGCGCGCGGCCGCCAGCTCGATGGCCAGCGGGAGCCCGTCCAGGCGGTCGCAGAGGCGCGCGACGGCCGCGCGGTCCAGCAGGGCGTCGGGACGCACCGCGCGGGCCCGCTCGACGAACAGGCGCACCGCGGGGCCGCCGTCCTCCTCGTCCGGGTCGGCGCCGAGAGGCGCGGGCGCGTACGTCGACTCCTCCTCCAGCAGCAGCGGCGTCCGGCTGGTGGCCAGCACCCGCAGCCGCGGCGAGACGTCCAGCAGCGCGCCGGCCCAGCGGGCGGCTCCCTCGACGACGTGCTCGCAGTTGTCCAGCACGACGAGCGCGTCGGCGTCGCGCAGCCGTGCGGCGACCTGGCTCGCCAGGTCGCCGGCCTGGAGCCGGTCGGCCAGGCGCAGGGTGGTCGAGCCGGGTGCCACGCCCAGCGCGTCGGCGAGCGCCAGGACGACGTCGTCGTCGGCGCGCACGCCGACCAGCTCGACGACGACCACGAGGCCGGTGCCGGCGACCGCGCGGCGCGCCACCTCCTGCGCGAGCCGCGTCTTGCCCAGCCCGCCCGGCCCCAGGACGGTGACGAGCCGGGCCGTCCCGAGGGCGTCGCGCACGGCGGCGACGTCGGCCTCCCGGCCCAGCAGCGGCGTCGGGTAGCGCCGGAGGCCGCGGGCCGTCCCGGCCACCGCCCTACCCGGGGTCTCGGCTGCTCCCGTACCGGTCGGCGCGGGCGACGGCGGGACCGTGGCCGGGGTCGGCGTCGGCGTCGGCGCCGTCGGCGTGCCCTCCGCGGCGACGTCTGCGGCGAGCCGCTCGTAGAGCGCGACGGTGGCGGGTCCGGGCTCGCTGCCCAGCTCGCGCACCAGGACCGACCGCAGGCGGGTGAAGACGCGCAGCGCCTCCGCAGGCCGGCCGAGCCCGCCCAGGGCGCCCATGAGCGCGCGGGCGGCGTCCTCGTCCGTGGGGTCCGCGGCGACGTCCGCGCCGGCGACCTCGGCGACGACCGCGTGCTGGCCGGCGGCCTCTGCCGCGTCGCGGCGCACCAGCCGCAGCTCGTCGCGCCACCGCTGCGCGACGGTCGCGAGCTCGCGCGCGACGTCGGCGAACTCGCCGCCCTCGAGGTCTCCGCCGGGTGTGCCCGCCCACAGGCACAGGGCGTCCTCCGCGGTCGCCTGGGCGGCGGCCGGGTCGCCCGAGACGACCTCGCGGCGCGCCCGGGTCAGCCCGTCGCGCACCCGGTCCAGGTCGGAGGCGACGCCCAGGGCGTAGCCGGTCTCCGTCGCGCGCACGACACCGCGACCGGCGACCGCCCGCAGCCGGGAGACCAGGTTCTGGAGCGCGGCCCGCGGGTCGCCGGGCAGCGACTCCTGCCACAGCCGGTCGACGAGGCCGCCGGAGGAGACGCCCCGGGGCCCCGCGAGCGCCAGGAGCGCGACCAGCGCCGCGGCGCGAGCCCCGCGGGGAGCGCGCTCGGCGCCGTCCGGACCCGCGACCCGGACCGGGCCGAGGACCCGCACCGCGGGCGCGCCCGCGGGCACGTCGGGAGCGGGTTCAGGGGCGTCACGCACGCCTGTGGAGCCTACCGGCCGCTCAGGCGCCCCGTCGCGACGGCCAGGGCGCGTCCGCCGGCCGCAGCGACGCCCACCCGCCCGCACGGCTCGCGGCGGCGGCGAGGACGCCCACCACGGCGGACGGGTTGTGCAGGCTGCCGTCGAGCACCCGGGCGACCGCCTCGTCTAGAGGCACCCACCGGAGCTCGATCTCGGCCTCCTCGCCCGTGCGCGCGTGCCGGTCCGCGTCGGGTACCTGGCCGAGGCCGCGGGCGAGGAAGACGCGCACCGTCTCGTCGCTGCTGCCGGGCGACGACGCGAAGTCGGCCAGCACGTGCCATCGCGCGGCGGTGGTGTCGGTCTCCTCCGCGAGCTCGCGCGCGGCCGCCTCCGCCGGCGGCTCGCCGGCGACGTCGAGGAGCCCGGCCGGGACCTCCCACATCCGGGACCGCACCGGGTGCCGGTACTGCCGCAGCAGCAGGACCCGGTCGGCGTCGTCGAGCGCGACGACCGCGACCGCGCCCGGGTGCACCACGTACTCCCGGGTCACCGTCCCCGCGGCGCCGAGGTCGACGTCGTCGCGCACCAGGTCGACGATGCGGCCACGCTGCAGCACCTCGTGCCGCAGCACCGGCCGCGGGGCCCGCTCGTCCGCGACGGACGGGCCCGCCCCGCCGACGGGCGCCGTCACGCGCCCTGGCGCTCGAGCGCCGCCGCGACCAGCCCCGAGAAGAGCGGGTGCGAGCGGGTGGGGCGCGACTTGAACTCCGGGTGCGCCTGGGTGCTCACGTAGTACGGGTGCACGTCGGCGGGCAGCTCCACGAACTCCACGAGCTGCGCGTCGGGCGACGTGCCGGAGAACACCAGGCCCGCCTCCTCGAGCTGCGCGCGGTACGCGTTGTTGACCTCGTACCGGTGGCGGTGGCGCTCCGACACCCGCTCGCTGCCGTACGCCTTGGCGACGACGGAGCCGGCCCCGAGGTGGGCGTCGTACGCGCCGAGGCGCATGGTGCCGCCCAGGTCGCCCTCGCCGCCCACGATCGCGAGCTGCTCGGCCATCGTCGCGATGACCGGGTGCGTGCTGTTCGGGTCGAACTCCGTCGACGAGGCGTCCTCGAGGTCGAGCACGTTGCGCGCGTACTCGATGACCATCGACTGCAACCCCAGGCAGATGCCCAGCGTCGGCACGAGGTTCTCGCGCGCCCAGCGCAGCGCGCCGACCTTGCCGTCGATGCCGCGCACGCCGAAGCCGCCGGGCACGAGCACCGCGTCGACGCCCTCGAGCGCCTCCTGCGCGCCCTCGGGCGTCTGGCAGTCATCGGCGGCCACCCACCGGATGCCGACCTTCGCGTCGTTGTCGAAGCCGCCGGCGCGCAGCGCCTCGGTCACCGACAGGTACGCGTCGGGCAGGTCGATGTACTTGCCCACGAGGGCGATCTCGACGTTGTGCTCCGGCTCGTGCACGCGCTCCAGGAGCTGGCTCCAGCCGTCCCAGTCGACGTCGTGGAAGGGCAGGTCGAGGCGGCGCACGACGTAGGCGTCCAGGCCCTCGGCGTGCAGCACGCGGGGGATGTCGTAGATGCTCGGCGCGTCGACGGCGTTGACGACGGCCTCGTTGTCCACGTCGCACATGAGCGCGATCTTGCGCTTGATGGGCTCCGGGACCACGCGGTCGGCCCGCAGCACGATCGCGTCCGGCTGGATACCGATCGACCGCAGCGCGGCCACCGAGTGCTGGGTCGGCTTGGTCTTCAGCTCGCCCGACGGGCCGATGTAGGGCACGAGCGAGACGTGCAGGAAGAAGCAGTCGTCACGGCCGAGCTCGTGCCGCACCTGGCGCGCGGCCTCGAGGAACGGCTGGGACTCGATGTCGCCGACGGTGCCGCCGATCTCGGTGATGATCACGTCGACGTCGGGGCCGGCCTGGTCGCGCATGCGCGACTTGATCTCGTCCGTGATGTGCGGGATCACCTGGACCGTGTCGCCCAGGTACTCGCCGCGGCGCTCCTTGGCGATCACGCGGGAGTAGACCTGTCCGGTGGTGACGTTCGAGGAGGCCGGCAGCTCCACGTCGAGGAATCGCTCGTAGTGGCCGATGTCGAGGTCGGTCTCGGCGCCGTCCTCGGTGACGAACACCTCGCCGTGCTGGAACGGGTTCATCGTGCCCGGGTCCACGTTGAGGTACGGGTCGAGCTTCTGCATCGTGACCCGCAGGCCGCGCGAGCGCAGCAGGCGCCCGAGCGAGGAGGCGGTGAGTCCCTTGCCGAGCGACGACGCCACACCGCCCGTCACGAAGATGTGCCGTGTCTGGTGCGTCGCACCCGTGCGGCTGGAGGAGCGGGGCTGGAGTCTGTTCGCGGTGTCGGCCACGGAACTCCATCCTAACAGCGGGTCGGACGGCGGCACGCGGACCGCGCGGTGCGCCTGGTCACTCCGTGGGTCGGTCGGCCGGTTCCGCGGCCTCGGCAGGCTCGTCAGTGTCCTCGGTGGGCGCGGGGCCGCGCCGGCGCACGATCCCCGTCACGGCGGACCGGTCGGCCAGCAGGAAGCCGCCCACGACGACGACGCCCCCGACCACGGCGGCGAGCACCCCGACGCCCAGCGCCGGGAGGATCGTGGCGTCCGCCGGGAGCAGCGCGCCCGACACCAGCGACCCCGCCCAGGCACCGAGCCCGGTCGCGACGACGAGCACGACGAGGGTCCGCGGGACCCCCCGCAGCGCCTCGCGTCCGGCGTACCGGCCCACGGCCGCGAGCAGGCCCGCCCCGGCGACCGTCATGCCCAGCGCCGTGGCCAGACCGAGCTGGGCGAGCACGCCCGCCTGGTCCCGGACTCCCGTCGCGGCGGGCAGGGCGAACGCCGCCACGGCCACGACCAGCCACCCGGCCGCCGTGACGACCACCGCCACCCGTTGGTGGTCGATCGCGTACAGCGCCCGCGACAGGTGCAGGATCAGCGCGAACCCGACGATCCCCGGCGCCATCCACGCGACGGCGTCACCGAGCCCGGCCACCGACCCGCTCGCGATGCGGGCGAACACCGCCTCCACGGCCCCGGACGCGGCGACGAGCGCCCCCACGCCCAGCCCGGACACGACGAGCAGGGTCCGGGTGGTCGTGGCGAGCAGGCCGCGGAACCGGTCGCGGCGCCCGTGCGCCACGTGCTCGGCGAGCCGCGGGAACGCGCTCGTCGCGAGCGGGAACGCCAGCACGGCGTACGGCAGCAGGTAGACCTGCTGGGCGAACGTGTACGTGGGGAACGTCTGCTCCGGCCCGAACTGGAACGCCGCCCCCATCACGGCGAGCACGGACAGCTGCTGCGCCACCAGCGCGCCGACGCCCGCCAGCGCGAGGTTGCGGGCACGGACACCCTCGCCCCCGGGGAAGCGCAGCGTGGGGCGCAGCCGCGTCCCCGTCCGGAGCACCGGGAGCACGAGCGGCAGCGCGAGGAACGCGACGCCCGCCGTCGTGCCCCAGCCCAGCCAGCCGATCGCCGTCGTGGAGAGCGCCGCGACGTCGCCCTGGTCCCCGTCGGCCATGCCGACGAACACGAGGTAGACGGCGATCACGGCGAGGCTGGACAACAGCGGCGCGAACGCCTGCCAGAAGAAGCGCTTGTGGGCCTGCAGGATGCCGCCGAGCACCACCGCGAGCCCGTACAGCGGCACCTGGAGCGCGAACGTCCGCACGAAGGTGGCGGTGACGTCCACGAGCTCGGGGTGCTTGTCCCCCATGAGGAGCGACGCGATCGGCCCGGCGAGGATCGCGAGCAGGGCACCGAGCGGGACCAGGACGGCGAGGGTCCAGCCGAGCAGCGCCGAGGCCACGCCGGAGGTCTCCTTCGCGGAACGTCGCGCGATCGGTCCTGCCAGCAGCGGGACGACGGCACCTGCGAGGGCGCCGCCCGCCGCCACCTCGAACAGGACGTTCGGCAGCTGGTTCGCCGCGCTGTAGGCCGAGCCCACGCCCTCGGTACCCACCGCCCACGACAGGACGAGCGACCGGGCGAACCCGACCAGCCTGCTCGCCACCGTCACGACGGTGATCATCGCGGCGGCGCCGGCGAGCGTCTGGGTCGCCGCCCGCAGCCCGCCCGGGCGCGACGTCATGGGTTCACTCCCCCGCGGCGGGTTCCTGCGCCGGGTCCTGCTCCTGGGCCTCTGCCGGGCGGCGACCCCAGCCGTCCGCGGCGCGCAGCCACGGCGTGCGCTCGATGACGGCGGAGAAGCTCAAGCGCTCGGACGCGAGCGTGAGCCCGACGACGGACGCCAGCGCGGCGAGCCGCACCGCGCGCGGGGCGCCGAACGCCCACTGCGCGCCGACCAGCGCGCCGAGCGCGTTCGCGCCGCCGTCGCCCAGCATGTCCCGCTCGGCGAGGTCGCCGGAGGCCGCGACGGCGGCCGCCCCGAGGACGACACCGGTCGCCGCGCCCGCGGAGCCGCCCGCGACGGGCAGGCTCAGGGCCGCCGACGCCTTGAGCGCCCGGCCGGGACGCAGGTCGAGGAGGTTGAGCAGGTTGGCCGTGCCCGCGACGAGGGCGCCGTTCACCGCGACGTCCAGCAGGTGCCCCGCCGCGCCACCGGCCCGTCGGGTGCCGACCGCGGCGCCGACGAGCGCCGTCCCGCCGATGCCGAGCACCTTGAGCCCGCCGGTCGTGAGGCGGCCCTCGGCGAGCGCGCCGAGGTGTCCCCGCAGCCCCTTGACGCGCGTGCTCGTGTCCTCGGCGAGGTCGTCCACGAGCCCGAACGCTGCCGCGCCGGCGGTCGCGAGCGCGGCGCCGGCCCGCTCCCGGCCGCCGCCCGTGGCGAGCGTCCCGGCGACGAGCCCGGCCGCGACGGCCGGGCCCTCGAGCATGCTCACCGGCTCGCCGCGGTGGTTGGTGCGGGTCCAGCGCGCGGCGCCGCCGGGCGGGTCGGTGTCGAGGGCTCGCCGGGCGAGCGCCGTGCTCGCGGCCGCGACGACCGCGCCGCGCAGCAGCGCGCCCACGCCGGTCATCAGCCGTCCCCCTGCGTCTCGCCCTGCTCGACCACCGGCGGGAGGACGGACGCGCCCTCCTCGAAGCCGTACTGGTCGACGGCGCCGGCGTCCTGGGCGGCGATGGCGAGCGGCACGACGATCTGCCCCGTCGTCTGCTCCACGCCGCTGACCGTGCTCACCAGGTCCGAGAGCCCGTCGTCGGCACGGATCGTGGCGATCAGGTCGCCGTCGCGCGTCGTCGGCCCGGCCACCACCGAGGTCCCCGCGATCTCCGCGGACGTCCCCGCGAGCGCGGCGAGCGCGCCCATCCCGGTCTGCTCCGGGTCGGCGTCCTGCGTCTGCTCCTCCTCGTCGGCACCGGTGGCGCCGCTCGACAGCAGCAGGATCGCGTCCGCGGGCGCGCTCGGCTCGGCCACCTGCTCGACGAGGCCCACCTGCTCCAGGAGATGCTGCTGCTCGAGGGCTGCCTCGCTGAACGCGGACGGGCCCGCGGAACCCGAGGAGTCGGTGAGCGCCACGGTGAGCGACGCGGCGAGCAGCTCGGCCGGGCCGGAGTCCTCGTCGATCACGCCCTCGACGGCGCCGGCGGGGAGCTTCTCGCGCAGCCCGTCCGCGACGGTCTCCCGCATGGTCAGCTCGTCCGCCGACGTCCACGACGCGGCCAGCCGCTCCTGCGCGACGACCGTGCCGTCCGCCGCCTCCAGCTGGTCCAGCACGGCCTTGCGGTTCGCGTCGCTCACCTCGTCCACCTCGACCACGGCGACGTTCATCCCCGCGAGCGACCCGGCGACGAGCTGGTCGCCGGCGCTCTCGATGAAGCGCCGCTGGTCCTGTGCCGTGGTCTGCGCCTGCCCGAGCTCCTCGCGCAGGGTGTTGCGCTCGTTGCGCAGCGCGTCGACCTGCTCGGTGAGCTGGTCCCCGAGGGTGCCCTGGAGCGGGCCGGCACCGAGGATGATGCCCACCGCGAGGGCGAGGAAGACGGAGATCAGCGAGACGAGGTGATACCTGAAGTCGATCACGGTCGGCAGAGGTTCCTTGTCAGGTCGGAGCGGTCGGGTCGGGTCGGGTCGAGCAGGATGCCGGGAGGGCGCGCAGGGGGCGTCACCCGCCGAAGAGGCTACCCACCCAGGAGACGAGGTCGTCGATCCGGGCACCGATCAGCCCGAAGAGCGTCTGCCCCGCCGCGGTGGACCACAGCGCCGCGACGACGGCAGCCACGCCCGCCAGGGACAGCAGCGTGAGCTGCAGGTTCGAGATCCGGGTGCGGTACAGCCGGGACACGCCCTTGGCGTCCACGAGCTTGCCGCCCACGCGCAGCCGGGTGAGGAAGGTGCTGGCCATGCCCGCCCGCCCCTTGTCGAGGAACTCGACCAGCGTGGCGTGCGTACCGACCGCGACGATCAGCTCGGCCCCCTTGTCGTCCGCGAGGAGCATGGCGATGTCCTCGCTGGTCCCCGTCGCGGGGAACACCACGGGATCGACGCCGAGCGCCTGCACGCGGTCCAACCCGGGCGAGTTGCCGTCGCGGTACGCGTGCACCACGATCTCCGCCCCCGACGACAGCGCACGGTCGGACACCGAGTCCATGTCGCCGACGATCATGTCCGGCTTCCAGCCCGCGTCGATGATCGCGTCGGCGCCGCCGTCGACGCCGACCAGCACCGGCCGGTTCTCCGTGATGTAGGACCGCAGCATCGCCAGGTCCTCGCGGTAGTGGTAGCCGCGCACGACGATCAGCACGTGCCGGCCCTCGAACTTCGTCCGCACGTCCGGCACGCCGACGCCGTCGAGCAGGAGGTCCCGCTCCCGACGCAGGTACGTCATCGTGTTCTCGGCGAAGTTCTCGATCTCCTCCGACAGCCCCTCGCGCGCCGCGACCATGTCCGCCGCGACGGTCTCCGGGGACTGGCGGACGCCCTCCGCCACGGTGGTGCCGTCGACGACCACGGTGCCGCCGTCGATCCGCACCGCGGCGCCCTCGGGCAGCGCCATCACGGCGGGGCCCAGGTCGTCGACCAGCGTGATGCCCGCGTCGACGAGGATGCCCGGCCCCGCGTTCGGGTAGCGGCCCGACGTCGAGCGGGCGGCGTTCAGCACCGCCGCCGGGCCGACCGCCACCAGCGCGTCCGCCGCGACACGGTCGATGTCGACGTGGTCGATGACGGCCACGTCGCCGGCGTGCAGGCGCTTGGTCAGGTCCTTGGTCCGCGTACCGACCCGGGCGGGCCCTGTCACGTCGGTGCTCTCGTCGCCGGCGTCGGGCGCACGCTCGGACTTGCGCAGGATCATTCTCATCGCCCCTATCGTCCCACGGTGGAGGACTCCAGGAGCTCGACCGCGTGCTGACGGGCGGTCGCGGACTCCTCCTGCCCCGAGAGCATCCGCGCCAGCTCGCGGACCCGCGCGTCGTCCGTGACCTCGCGCACGCCCGTCACCGTGACGCCGGCCCGGTCGTCGGGATCGCCGTCGGCACCGCCGTCGGGGGTGGACTTCGTCACCACCAGGTGCGAGTCCGCGAACGCGGCCACCTGGGCGAGGTGCGTCACGACGACGACCTGCGTGCTGCGCGCGAGCACCGCCAGGCGCCGCCCGACCTCGACCGCCGCGCGACCTCCGACCCCGGCGTCGACCTCGTCGAAGACGAACGTCGGCAGGGGCGCCGCGGCCCGGCCCGAGGCCGCGCCGGCCCCGGCCTCGACGCGCGCGGTCGCGAGCGCCACCTCGACCGCGAGCATCACCCGGGACAGCTCGCCGCCCGACGCGCCCTTGCCCAGCGGGCGGGCGGGCGCGCCGGGGTGCGGCTCGAGGAGGAACGCGACCTGGTCGGCGCCCCATGGCCCGGGCTCGTCGGCGGGCGCGACGTCGACGACGAGCCGCGCGCCCTTCATGGCCAGCCCCGACAGCTCCTGCGTCACCGCGTCCGAGAGGGCCTCCGCGGCCTTGCGCCGGCCGGTCGTCAGCCGCTCCGCCGCGCCCGCGAGCTCGGCGTCCAGCTCGGCGGTGCGCTCGCGCATCCCGGCGAGGCGCTCGCCGCCGTCGTCCAGGTCGAGCAGCCGCAGACCCGCGTCGCTCGCCCACCGCAGCACGTCGTCGATGGTCTCGCCGTAGCTCCGGGTGAGCGTCGTGAGCTCCGCGAGGCGCGCGTGCGCGGTCTCGAGGCCCGCCGGGTCCGCCTGCAGGTCGTCCACGTACGACGACAGCTCGGTCGCGACGTCGGCGAGGAGGTACCCCGCCTCGGCGAGCCGGGTCGCGTGGCCGCCGAGCGTCGGGTCGTCGGCGGCCGCCGCCTCCAGCGCCCGACGCGCGCGCTCGACCGCCTCCACCGCACTGCCCGCCGTCTCCACGTCGTCGCCCGCGACGGCGTCGTGCGCCTCCTGGGCCGCGACGCGCAGCTGCTCGGCGTTGCCCAGGCGCCCGACGAGGGCCGTGAGCTCGGCGTCCTCCCCCGACTGCGGGTCCACGCGCTCCACCTCGGCCAGGCCGAGCCGCAGGAGCTCCGCCTCCCGGGCGCGCTCGGCGGCCCGCGCGGTGAGGTCGTCGATCTCCGCCTGCAGCCCGGCACGCTCGGACCACGCCGCCCGGTAGGTGTCGAGGTCGTCCTGGTGGTCGGGTCCCGCGAAGGAGTCCAGCGCCTCGCGCTGCTTGGCCGCCGTGCGCAGGCGCAGCTGGTCGGCCTGACCGTGCACGGTCACGAGCTCGTCCGCGATCTCCGCGAGCACCGCCTGCGGCACGCCGCGCCCGCCCAGGTGGGCGCGGGAGCGGCCGGCCGCCGCGACGGTGCGGAGCACCACGACGGTCCCGTCGTCGTCGACCTCGCCGCCCGCCTCGTCGACCCGGGCGGCGACGCCCGGGTGCGCGGCGACGCGGAGCCGACCCTCGACGACGGCGCCGTCCGCGCCGGGTCGGACCGCGGCGGGGTCGGCCTTGCCGCCCATGAGCAGGCCCAGCCCGGTGAGCACCATCGTCTTTCCCGCGCCCGTCTCGCCCGTGATGACGGTCAGCCCGTCGGCCAGGGGCACCCGGGCGGCGCGGATCACGCCCAGGTTCTCGATCGCGATCTCCTCGAGCACCTCACGCCTCCTTGTCGTGCTCGTCGAGCTTCTCGTCGTCGCCCGGCCCGGGCGCCGGCGCCCGATGGTCCGGACGCTGGGCCGCCAGCTCGCGCCAGCCGACGACCGGCAACGAGAACTTGGACACCAGCCGGTCGGTGAAGGGCGCGGGCGAGAGCCGTGCGAACCGCAGCGGCAGCGCGCCGCGCCGCACCTCCACGAACGACCCGACCGGCAGGTCGATGCGCCGCCGGCCGTCGCAGGTCAGCACCGCCGGGACCGGGCTGCGCTCGAGCACCTTGACCGTGTACGTGGACCGGGGGCCGATCACCAGGGGGCGCGCGAACAGGGCGTGCGCCGACAGGGGCACCAGCAGCACCCCGTCCACCTCGGGCCACATCACCGGCCCGCCCGCGGAGAACGCGTGCGCCGTCGACCCGGTCGCCGTGGACATCACCACGCCGTCGCAGCCGAACGACGAGAGCGGGCGACCGTCGACGGCGATGCCGACCTCGACCATGCGCTCGCGCCGCGCCTTCTCCACGGTCGCCTCGTTGAGGGCCCACCCCGTCCGGGGGGTCTCCTCCCCCGGCAGGTGCACGGCGACGTCGACGACGGCGCGCTCCTCGACCTCGTAGTCGCGGGCGGCCAGCCGCCGCACGGCGTGCCGCAGGTCGTCGCGCTCGCTCTCGGCGAGGAAGCCGACGTGCCCCAGGTTGACCCCCAGGAGAGGGACCCCGGTGCCGTGCGTGAGCTCAGCAGCCCGCAGGATCGTGCCGTCGCCGCCCAGGACCATGACGGCCTCGGAGTCGGTGACGCCCTCGCGGACGCGCGCCGCGGCCATGTGGTCGCCGAACGACTCGGCGAGGTCGTCGTCGTGCAGGGCCACCTCGAAGCCCGCCTCGGTGAGCTCGCGCACGGCCTCGGAGAGCGCCGCCACGGCCTCCGGGCGGCCCCCGTGGGTGACGATCAGGACTCGGCGGCTCACTGTGCTCCTCCGACAGGCGGGACAGGCAGGACGGGCGGGACGGACGGCGGCGTGCCGGGGTCGCCGGGCCGCCAGGCGACGGCGGCGGCCACGGCCTCGTCGGCCGGCTCGGCGGCGGACGACGACGACCCGCCGTCGGGCCGGAACCAGCAGAAGTACTCGCGGTTGCCGCTGGGCCCCGGCAGCGGGCTCGGCACCACCGCGCGCGCCCGCAGGCCGTGCCCGGCCGCGGCCCGCAGGACGGCGAGCACGGCCTCGGCGTGCAGGGTCGGGTCGCGGACGACGCCGCCGCTGCCGAGCCGCTCCCGCCCGACCTCGAACTGCGGCTTCACCAGCAGCAGGGCGTGGCCTTCCGGGGAGAGCGCCGCGGCGAGCGGCCCCAGCACGAGCGTGAGGGAGATGAAGGACAGGTCCCCCACGACGACGTCGGGGGCGCGCTCCAGGTCGGCCGGCGTGAGGTCGCGCAGGTTGAACCCCTCGACGACCGTGACCCGCGGGTCGGTCCGCAGCGCCGGCACGAGCTGGTCGTGCCCGACGTCGAGGGCCACCACGTGCCGTGCGCCCCGGCGCAGCAGGACGTCCGTGAAGCCGCCGGTCGAGGCGCCGACGTCCAGGCACCACCCGTCGTCGACCGCTCGCAGCAGCTCCTGGCCGGCAGGGTCGGCGGCGAGCGCGTCCAGCGCGCCGGCCAGCTTGCCCCCGGCGCGCGACGCGTACCCCGGGTCCTCGGGATCCGCGTGCACCGCGACGGGCGCGCCGTCGGGCACCGGCGTGGAGGGCTTCGTGACCACGCGACCGTCGAGCCGCACGCGTCCCGCGTCGATCAGCTCCACCGCCTGGCGCCTCGAGCGGGCCAGGCCGCGGCGGACGAGCTCCGCGTCCATCCGCGCGTCCGTGCGTGCCACCGCCGTCAACGCCGTGGCCCCGCGTCCGGGCCCTCGTCCTGCACCCCGTCCGGCCCGGTGCCCGGCGCGCCGTCGAGGCGCGCGCGCAGCACGTCGTGCACCGCGGTGAAGCGCTCCACGTGCTCGGCGAGGGGGAGGTCGTCCAGGCCCTCGAGCTCGTCGACGCCGGGCACCGGGCCGGTCCCGGGGCCGCCAGGAGGCCGAGGGGTCGGCCGGGCCACGGCAGGGGCATCGGCAGCGGGGTCGTCCGCCGACGCTCCGGGCGTCGACTGATCCTGCGTCATGGTCCCTCCCTACCGCTCGCGGTCTCTTCGCCAGCACCTTGACGGGTGCGCGCGGACCGCCGGTCCGAGGGGCGGCTGGTCGCGCAGGTGTGCCGCCGTCCGAGGTCCGGGTCCACGCTACCTGCTGGCGCGGACGTCCCGTGCACGACGCACAGCCCGCGACCAGGTCCGTGGCCGGCGCCCGAGCCGTCGGCCGTCGTCGCGTCCGTCCGGCGGGAGCGCGTCACCCCGCGCCCGCTCGTCACGCCTCGGTCAGGCGTGCAGCTCGGGGACGGTCGACGCCGACGCCGGGGCGTCCCGGTCCGCGGCGTCCCAGGCAGCCGCGCAGGCCGCGCGGACGACGTCGATCCCGTGGGGCCCCTCTCGATCGAGCTCCAGCGCTCCGTCCACGACCCGCGCCGCGCGGCCCTCGCACGTCCACCAGCCCTCGGCGGTCCGCTCCGGGACGGGGTGCGGCTCGAGCAGGGCACGGAGGTCGGCGCCGACGAAGTCCGGGCGCAGGCCGGGCTCGGCCAGCACGGCGTCGCGTGCCGTGGACACTCCCGTGAGCACGTGCAGGCCGGGGTAGCCGCCGGCGCGCGCGCCGGCGAGGTCGGTGTCGAGGCGGTCGCCGATCACCAGCGGCCGCTCCGCGCCCGCCCGGTCGACCGCCAGGCGGTACATCGTGGGCGACGGCTTGCCCGCGCTGTCCGGCTCGACACCTGTCGCGGCCACGACCGCGCCGACGAGCGCGCCGTTGCCGGGAGCGAAGCCGCGCGCCGTCGGGAGCGACAGGTCGAGGTTGCTCGCCACGTGCCAGGCTCCGGCGGCCACGGCGTAGGCCGCCTCGGCCAGGTCGCTCCAGGCCAGGCCCGCCGCGTAGCCCTGGGCCACCGCGTCGGGGGCGTCGTCCGCGGAGTCGACGACCGTCAGCCCCACGGCGGCGACCGCCGTCCTCAGACCCGCCCCGCCGACGACGAGGACCCGGGCGCCCGGCTCCAGCCGCGTGCGCAGCAGCGCCGCGCACGCCTGGGCCGCCGTCATGACCTCGTCCGCGCCCGTCGGGATGTCCAGGCCCGTGAGCTGGCCGGCCACCTCCTCCGGCTCGCGCGACGCGTTGTTCGTCACGAAGACCAGCCGGAGCCCCGCGGTCCGTGCCGCCGTCAGGCTGTCCGCGGCGTGCGGGATGGGCAGGTGGCCCTTGTACGCGACGCCGTCGAGGTCGACCAGCGCCAGATCGTGCGCCGACGCGAGCGGGACGGTGCTGCCCGACAGGGTCGCCGTCATGCCTGGCTCGCGTCCGGGGCGCCGGCCTCCGTGTCCGACTCGGCCCCCGCCGCCGGCTCCGTCCGAGCGGCCTCCGGCTCGTCGGCGTCAGCTTCGGGCTCGGCGGAGCTGCCGGCCCCGTCGGAGTCGGCGCGCTCCTCGGCGTCGTCCGCGTCCCCGCTCGGGGCGGGCGGACCGGCGAGGTCGTCGTCCTCCGAGTCGTCCTCCGTGTCGAGGTCCTCGTCCACGGCGTCCTCGTCGTACGTGTCGTACACGACGACGTCCTCCGACTCCTGCGGCAGGCCGGACGCCCGCTCGAGCTCGGCCGGGTCGACCCCTGCGAGGATCCGTGCCGCCTCGTCCTCACGGCCCGCCGCCTCCAGGGCGGCCGCCCGTGCCTGCAGCACCCGGAGGCCCAGGTCTCCCCGCCGCTCGGCGGCGGGGATCCGGTCGAGCACGGCGAGCGCGGCGTCGTGCTCCCCGAGGTCGCTCCGTGCTCCGCTCGCGACGATGGCGAGCTCGGTGCGCCCCTCGGCGTCGAGCGTCCGCGCCTCCTCGCTCGCGGCGAGAGCCAGGGCGCGCTCCGGCCGCCCGAGGCCGCGCTCCGCGTCCGCCATCAACGGCAGGTGCTCGGAGGAGCCGTTGAGGCGCCGAACCGTGCGCAGCTCGCGCAGCGCCTCCGCGAACCGCCCGGTGCGGTACGCCGCGATCCCCGCGGCTTCCCGGACCACGTCCACCCGGCCTCCGCGACGCACCGCCGCCTGGGCGTGCTCGTAGGCACGCTCCGGGTCGACGTCGAGGAGCCGCCCCGCCATCACGAGGTGCAGGCCGATGCGCTCGGCGTTCTCCTTCGTCAGGCCGCGCAGGCGCCCCCGGACGTCGCGGCTGAGCTGACCCATCGACGCATCCTCGGCGATCTCGGGCTCGACGACGCGCGGGCGTCGCTCGGCACCGGCCGCCGGGCGGGCGGTTCGTCCGCCGCCTGCGCGGCCCTGCCCCTCTCCGCCGCGCGGTCCGGTCGTCGGACCGCGAGAGCCGGCACCGTGGGACCCGGCACCACGGGAGCCCGGCCGCGGACCACCGCTCCTGCCGTCGCGCTGCGCCGGACGGTCGCTCCCGTAGCCGCGATCACCCCGGCCGTCCGAGCGTCCCCGATCCCCCGCGTACCCGCGACGGTCACCCGACCCCGCCCGGTCGTCCCGCCCGCGGTCCCGGGACGACGGACCCCGGTCGTCGCGGTCGTCGCTGCGGCCTCGCGCATCGTGCTGCCCGGCCCGTCGGGAGAAGTCGCCCCGATCGCGACCGTCGTCCTGGCTCGGACGGCGCTCCACACCGCGGCGGGCGCCGCCGCGCTCGTCCCGACGGTCGTACCCGTCACGAGACTGCTCGCGACCGCGCGAGGGCCGCTCCTCCCGGCGGTCGCGGGACGTGGGGCCGCGACGGTCCCCTGAGTCACGGGACGAACGCTCTGTACGGCGGTCGTCGCCGTACGCGCGCCCGCCCTCGGGCCGCCGTCCGGAACGCTCCCGGTCGCCTCGCTCGCGGTCGGCGGGACGACCGCGACGCTCCGCCGCACGGTCGTCCGGGCGACCCCTGCCGCCGTAGCCGCCTCGGCCGTCCCGCGCCGCGTCGCCTCGCGCCGGACGTCCCTCGCCCTGCCGGCGCTGCGTGCCCTCGCGCTGCGGACGCTCACCGCGTCCGCCCGAGGAGGCCTGCGAGCCTCGGTTCCCGTTCCGCGAACTCCCGCGCGCGCCCCCTTCACGGGACGACGATGCACGACCCCCCGCACCGCCCTTGCTCTCGTCCCGCGATGAATCGTTCACGGTCTTCCTTTCCGACGCCGACACGACCGGTATTCTCCCACGCCACACCCTCGGAAGAGTGGTCGCGAAGCCTCCTCCGGATGTGATGGCAGGCACGGGGTCGAGCCCTCACGATCCATGCCACCACGAGCCCTGCGCCCGTGCCAGACGCACGTGGTCCGCGGCAGCGCCGACCATGTGCTGCGCATGACGGGCTGCGCGGAAGTCGGGCGCGTCGAAGCCCGAGCGGCCCCTGAGCGAAGCCGTCCGATCACGACGTGCTCGCAGAGCAGCGGACCCTGTGGTCGTCTCCGCACCACGCGTGCGCGCACACGTCACAGGACACGACGCGCACCCGGCGCACCCGGCGCAGCTCACCGCACCCGGGTATGCGAAAGGCCCACCCCGGGGTGGGGTGGGCCTTTCGTGAATGGGTGTCCGGCGGCGTCCTACTCTCCCACCCCCTCGCGAGGGCAGT